>NZ_GL831079.1:12260-12643 GCF_000188195.1 Succinatimonas hippei YIT 12066 | reverse complement strand
CGAAACCTCAGTCAATCGCTACAGCACTCATGCCGAGGATTTACCCAAGCAGTCCCATTACGTTGAGTTTGATAAAGAGCGGATTGAAAAGTGGGCTAAAAGCATCGGTAATAATACTGCTCAAGTAATCAAGCGGATTTTCTCTTCCTGTGATTTTGAGCAGCAGGGGTACAACCCGTGCCTTTCCGTGCTCCGCTTAAGCTCAAAATACGGAAAAAGCGAGCTTGAACGAGCCTGTGAAATAGCGCTCGGCAAGGTCAGCACCCCGAGATATAAGCATATCAATGCCGTAATCTTAGAGCAACAGGGTAAAAACTCCGGAGCAGCCGACGGCTTTACTGATAAAAACCCGCTTCAGCATGAAGGATATCTGCGCGGTGCCG
>NZ_GL831079.1:0-12206 GCF_000188195.1 Succinatimonas hippei YIT 12066 | reverse complement strand
CAACGCAGCGGAGGTAAAGCATAATGACTCCCGTTAATACTAAACACTATCTGCATGATGATGTCATCCGCAAACTTACCGAGCTTAAGCTTGCCGAGCTCTCCGACTATGTTGATGAGCTGTGCGCAGATCCCGAGTGCGTAAATCTCGATTTTATCGGCAAATTTGAAGTGATCACCAACCGCTTGTACCAAAACCGCATCAACGAGTTAATCAATAACTTGCTTAAAAACGCGACATTAAGAGAGCCGCAGGCTGCGATCGCCGGACTTTACTATGAGTCCGAACGCATGTTGTCCCGGGAGCTGATGATAGAGCTCGGGACCTGTGATTTTATACGCAGTCAGACCAACATCATCATCGAAGGACCGACCGGTGCCGGCAAGACCTATATCGCCTGTGCGCTTGCCAAAGCGGCTGTCGGCAAGTGCTATAGAGTCAAATATATAAGGCTTCCCGATTTGCAGCAGGAGCTTGAAGATTGTTATCACTATAACCGCTCTTTAAAAAACTTAAAGCAAAAATATATAAGACCGGCTTTATTGGTGATTGACGAATGGATGCTGCGGGCCTCTTCCGACAGTTTAAGTTCTTTCCTGCTTGACGTAATGGAAGGACGTTATACAACAAGCAGCACCATATTCTGCACTCAAAGTAAACAAGAGTCTTGGCACGCAATGCTTGGCGGTAACACCATGGCTGAGGCTATTATCGATCGCATCGTGCAGAACAGTCTCACCATTACTTTGGGAAATCTCAATATGAGGTCTTTAAGAAACCCGTTGATGAAGTATAAAAACGTAAAAGAATAAGGGGAGGAAAATATGAGGCGGGTCCTAATTTATAAACAAACAAGGTCCCGCAGCCTTAAAGGCTATCAGATCCCAAAAGCAAATTATAGCGGATCCTTAAAGCGGATTGAGAATGTAAAAATCGTGGATTGCCTGATCCTTTAGCGTGGAATATCCAGAAAACATAAAATTTTTCACACTATTTAATGTAGTCGGCAACTGTTGATGTATTGCTGTTTACGCAGCACTAAAGTCCGTCTGCTGTAAATCGGCAAAATCAGCTTTTTCTTGCAATAAAAAGAAAACACTATGTAAATCATACAGATACCCACCATTTACACTTATAATTCAAATAACCTGTTTTGCACATTATCTATTTATTAAAGTGTAAAGCCGCAAAGCCGAAAAAATGGTAAAAGAAATTTTATAAAACATATAGTTATTCTACTTAAGATTTAACAAAACTGTAAAAAGCATTATTTACAATAGTAGATACATTTTTACGTAACATATATATTTCATATCTGTAACCAGGATAAGAGCAAGTTTATTTAGCGCTGAACAGCTTTTAACCGCTAAAAATATTTACTCTTTACATCTTTTGATGTGTAAATATATTTCTTTACGCTTACAGCCTTAACTACAAAAACTTCTTTTATAAGTCGACAAAAACAGAAAATCTGTTATAAATTAGATAATAATTAACATACAAAGCAAAAGATCAAAATAAACTATCTTGCTTTAGCTTCGGTCTATAACATGACGGACGGACATTTAAAATATAATTAAGAGTAGCACTCTATTAATCTCATGCGTGCCTGCAAATCTGCAGACACGTTTTATTTCTTTACTAAAAGCTATTTTAGACTCCAGAGGTCGCTAAAGTTTCAAGCACCAACGATAACGCCTCTTTTACCGTTTGCTCTCTAACGTCTTCTCTACTTCCTTTAAAACAAAAAACTTTTGCAAAACAATTACTTTCCTTAGTACATACCCCTATACATACGGTTCCGACAGGTTTTTCTTTGGTTCCTCCATCAGGACCGGCTATTCCCGTTACCGATACGGCAATATCTGCATTGGAGTTGGCTAATGCCCCTGCAGCCATCTCTTTTGCCGTTTCAAGACTTACTGCACCATGTTTATACAATGTCTGAGCTTTTACTCCAAGCATTTGACACTTTGCTTCATTTGAATATGTTATAAATCCGCGATCAAAATAACGGGAACTTCCGGATACTGCTGTTATATAGGCTCCGATAAGTCCTCCGGTACAAGACTCGGCTGTTGCGATCATCTTATGATTATTAGAAAAAATTTTACCTAACTGTTTTGCAAGTTCTAAATTATCATTCATAGTTTTAACTTTCTTTTTCCCATATCCTTTAGAATTATAAGCACTTTTAGGATAAAAAAAACAACTCATGCATCCTTAACAAGAAACTCAACAATGTAAAAATGAAAAATAGATACACATCAACATCGCGAAGATAACTCATCTTAAATTGTCAATTTAAATTTTTAATCTAAAATTTACTCTCTTTATTAAAATTAAGCAGTGACAGTGAAAAATACTGTAAAATAAAGAAGAAATAAAGAAATCAAACTGATATATCGTATCAATCCACGATCCCATAAAGGAAGTAACATGAGTGGAGCGATGAATCTTTTATCAGCAATATGTTTCAATCCACGCGGGCTACTAAAAAGTCAAATTTTAAGGATTTTATAAAAATAACAATTTGAAATATAAATATATTATTTTTATTTTTTCTATAAAAGGACCTTTTTAGTCACCATCAACATTTACCGAAGGCTCTTTAATCCGTGCTATGGAGTTTCAATCCATGCTCCCGTGAAGATAGATAGCGACTATATTAAGTTTAAATCACTAAAAATCAATAAGTAAACTCTTACCTTTCGCTAAACTACTATAAACCTAAAAATTTTTGGCTTACAAAAACACAATTAAAAAATATTATTGAACTATTAAACAGTTATCAACACGCCAATCTACCTGAAAAATAATGAGAGCAGCCAATTAACACTATATTTTATTTTTGCAGATCAACTTTCTTGCAAATTTTTAATAAAACCAGTTAATTTATTCTCACTATTTTCCATGGAAATTAAACAATCATTTAAATCTACAAAAGACTGTTTTATTTCAATATTTTTCACAATCAATCTTGCCTGATTCAGCTCTCCCCAACCGAAAAGAGCATATTCGTATTCTTCATCTAGCGAACTTCCCGGACATAAAATTAGCGCATATTTTCCTTTCATTCCATAAAGATAAGCAAGCATCTGGTTAACATCGTTGCGTTCTAGCTCTCTATCGGCATCTATATAATTTTTATATTTAGCATCAACAATAATTGTATTTTTAGTATATCTGCCCCAATAAAAGTCAGGGAAACGTCTAATAGAATTAAACCTTAAATCAGATTCTTCCAAATTTTCGTAAGAGTTACCATTAATTTTTGCACCAAAACATACAGCCCCACTTCCGCCTAAATTCATTGGATGCTTAAATTCCAACTTAATCAACAAGGTAGCAATATATTCTTCCCAAAGCCACGCCATATCAATAATTAAACCGAAAAATGAACTTTCACTTTTCTTGTATTTAAAATCTTCACGCCTTAATATCGCAATACATAATTTTTGCAACATAACATATTTTGTATAGTATGGATGGACAACTATCTTTCTATTTTGTGCAATTATCTTGACACGATCTTGCTTTCTATATGATGAAGTTGAATTAATTAAAGCTAAGACGTTGCTTCTTGTTTCTGCCTGACGGTTTAATATACTGTTACCAAAAGATTTTTCTTTTATAAATTCAATTGTATGACGAATTAATTGCGTTACATCGTTATCCTGACTTAATTCACGACAATCATAAGCAATTCTTCCGTTGTTAGGCATATTGAGTTTTAAGTGCCTACTTATATCAATATTTCCATGAACCTTATCATTATTAAAAGATTTTTTCTGGTATTTTCTATAAATTCCCTGACTCATTGCATCATTTAAAAATTTTGGAAACAAACAAAATAATAAATTTAAAAATGATGCTTGCTGCATATTATGTTTAAAATCTACAAGATTAAATGCAAACACCTTACTTAACAAATAATGTAAGAAATAATCCTCCTGCTCATCTTTTGTTTCATCAATCTTACAAAAGCGTGAACAAATCGACAGTTGATTATTACTTTGCCCGATAAAACCCACTAAATTATTTGTAATAGCAATATCTTTACCATCTTCTTTTTGTAAATTAACAACAAATTGCTTTAATAAAGAATTAGTCACATCTTTATTTCCTGAAGTTAAAACAAATACAGAATTACCACTACCGTTTAATAATTCCGCTAATGTCTTTTCAGACAAAGTTCCCAGCCAATCCAGCTCTATTTTATTATTTATAGAATGTTTTGAATTATCTTTTAAAAACATATAAATAACAATATGTTATATTATTAGACCAAATCATATGCCTCTTTTAACTTTTTCAATTGATTTTGTGCATCAGGCATCCCTCTTAGATACTCAAACAATAAACCTTTAAGGTGATTATTCCATAGCTTTTCAAAAGCTCCAGAATAATGATTTAAACTTTCTGTTTCACCTTTTTTAATATAATTTTGAATCTTCAGAAAATATGCCGCACCGATATGGTATGCTGAATTTAAGCCATCTATACCATCCTGATTTTTTACATCATAGATTTTATTATTTAGTGCATCCATTTTCTTAAGACAAATTTCTTTTACATCATCAGACAAAGAATTAAGCATTGCTTTACTGTCCTCAGCACTGATTTCTTTAAAGACAAACCGTCTCCTAAGCGCAAAATCTATGCTTTCAACACTTCTATCAATATCATTCATCGTACCAATAATATAAATATTTTTCGGAACATAAAAGCCATCAGCAAAAACATCGTCTTTTGATACCAAATTCTGATATTGAGTTTTTACTTTGTTCATTTCTCCACGATAATCAGGATCTATCGAATAAAAAAGTTCGCCAAAAATTTTAGATAAGTCACCCCGATTTATCTCATCAATAATCAAAACATATGTTTTATTAGGATTTATGATAGCTTCCTTACATAAGGATTTAAAAATGCCATCCTCACGTCTAAAACCTACTATTGAGCTTTGAACATTTTGTACAATATCATCGCCGCTTTCATTATTCACATCATCGTTATATTCATCATTATCTGAACTTGGTCTTAAGCCCTCAACAAAATCAGTATAATCATATGACGGATGAAATTGAACAAATTTATAGCTGCCCAAAACCATAATTTTTCCGGCACCATCATCACGTTCACCTTCCTTAATATTAAAATTCCCATATAAGTGACCACAAAATTCATATGAAGAAAGATCTAATTTTTTTATTTTTTCTTCTGAAATTGTTTGTTTATAAAATTCATAAACAATTTTATTTTTATTAAAAGGGTTCTTTCCTTTTATTTGTTGCAAATTAAACAGATTAATTACATTGTCAAGATGCGGTTCACTAGATATAGGGAAAAATTTATCCGGCTGATACAACGATAAAACTTTTAAAATAAAATGACTTCGAAAATACCGTGAAAAATTAGCAATATCTTCAGGTTTTGATTGTACCATTGCAACTAACTTACCACGAATATCTTCAAAAATCTTTTCTATTTCCCAATCAGGATGTTCCTCTTGTAATTTTTTTGCATATCCGGCACAAACATATTTTTTTAGTTTTTTATTCCAATAAATAAGATATGTCTCAGATGAACCTGGTTAGCCACCTAAACATGATGTTCCTCGTTCTATCCACCAGCAAAAATTTTCTTTATTCCCTCTTCCAATACAATATTGTTCTAAAGTTAAACTTTTTAGATTTTCAATTGAAAACTTATTGAAAAAAGCATCAGTCGAAAGTTTTCGATTAATCTTCCATTGTTTTTCCTCTTCTGTATTAATGCTATTTAATATAGCTTCAATCAAATATTCTTTAGGACTAATCTTTTCACGTTCATAATTTATCTTATTAGCTAATTGTTTGGCTAAATAAGTTTTACCTGTACCGGGAGATCCTGAAAGAATTAAATTATAGTTTGCTTTTAAAAGTTCAAGACACTCTTGTTCAAGACACTCTTGTTCAAGAATTGAAATATCAGAAAAGTGTTGTTTAACCATAGCTTGATACCTTTTATATGACGTTAGTCTTCTTTCAGAAAGAGTTTCTCGAAGTGCATTTAGTTTTGCCAGAATTTTTTGATCACTAGGATCATCATGAGAAAATTCAACAATATTTTTATGCTTTGCTTTAAACTTGTCCCAATTTTTTAAAATCAGTTCCTTAATAGGAGCTAACGTATCTCCGCCACCGCATGCTACTATGCCTGCAACTCCTTGACCTCCCTGCACATCAAGTGAAGCATCATCAGAAAATTCACTACGAAAATCTTGCCAATCCACCCACTTAACAGGAAACAGACTTTGTCGATATTCATTAACTGATTCATTATAAAAATACACAAAGCCGCTGTTTTTAAATCCGTCAGGCTCTACCGGAGAGTTATTATCAACCGGCATCTGGGTAATGCCTTTTAACTCATTGCCTTCAAAAGCTAAAACAATATCTCCTGGATTGATTTTTGACATTAGAGCTTCAAACGCATTATAAGCTCTGTTCTCTTGAGGATTCAAAACCTTAATCCTTGATGAAATATCTTCATTGTTATGATATACAAAAGATAAATCACCAAATTCTCTCCATCCTTGAGATACACAGAATTGTTCTTTTAATTCTCTATATGATGACTCTGAATTTCTGCCGATACCAATCTTCCAGATTTTTAGTGCAACCATATCTTTATCTCAAAATATTTTATCTGTTTGTGTTTGTATGTATAAAAATAATATAAGACCAATCCTATAGCAAATTATGAATATTATCCCCAACAAACTTTTACATTACATTGAGAAAAATAAAATAAATCATCATCAGAATAAAAAAATCTAAATAAAATTGTGCTTTTTAAGCAGAAATTTTCTTTGCTTTCCTCAAGGCTATCTTCATGATCAACTAAATATAATCAACTTTTAAGCAATTTGCTAATCCTGTTAAAACCGCCGAAACTCCACACCTGAAAAAATTTCAAAAAAATATCCCCCAAAATTTTATGGCTTATTTATGCCGTCCATGAATGCGTTGTGTGCAATTTGCAGTGTATCTGAAAAGGTCTCTGAAAAACATTTGCTATTCTTTGCTCCCTTCAAAAAGGAGCCAGACAATGATCAGATATTTAAGATCTTTAAAGAACAAAACAAAACTACAAGCAGATCCGATAAATTCTTGTACCGATCCGGCTTTTTTCTTTCCTCATGAAATCATAAAAGAATGTCAGAATATTGTTGCCGAGGCTTTAAATTTTGACTCCGTAACCCATAAAAACGAGAAATTCACCCTTAAAAATAGCGATCATAATAAGCGGCTGAGCTATAACTTAACCGATGATAAAGGCGAACTTATTTTTAAAGTTTTTGATAACAATGCCAAAAGCTTTCCCGTAATTAGCCCGCAAGATCTGATCGCCAAAAACAGCGATATCATTGACGCTCTATACAGATCCCTGTTAATGGAAAATGCCTTTTTTAACAACAATATCCTGCCGTATATTAAAAGAGCCGCCTCTATCTGCCTTACTCTTCCTGCATCTGAAGGCTTTCATGATGCCCAGCCAGGCGGACTTTTTCGTCACTTGCTGTGTACAGCTTTTGAAAGCATTAATCGTTATTTTGATCATTACGACATTAACGATTCATTAAGAAAACGCAATATAAAATGCACTTTGTTTTTGGCAGGACTTTATCATGACATAGCCAAAGTCGTCACGGATTTTTCTATTTATAACAATAACAACGATCACTTCAATCCGCATATTGAAAGTCTGCATCATTTTTGCCTGAGAACCAAAGCTACGGAACTTATAGTGTTTTTCAACAGCTCACGGCAAAGCAATCATGATGAGCTTCACCTTATCGGATTATTTCTCTTAACTTCAGGCTTGCCGCAGATTTTTGCCTATATAAATGCAGATATACCGCTTAATGACTTTTACCTGAAAAAATCAGCTTTATTTAAAAGCGTGCAAATGGCTGATGCAAAATGCGCTAAAGCCAGTGCCTCAGTTGCAGGCCCCTACACGCTTAATATCAATACTTATCTTATAGGACTTTTACTTAAGTTTTTAAATAATTCCGACGTTAACGAGCTTAAAGATAAAGGAATTTTTGTCGTTCCTTACGGCATACTGATTGCTTATGACAGCATGGTCTTAAATGATTTAAATGCAGGCGCCCGCGAAAATTTCCGTGAAGAAAATAAAGAAAACCGCCAAGACTGGCTGCATCTGTCAAGACAATGGAGCAAACAAGGATATATTTTGGCAAGCGGCAAATATAAAGTCTATGCCTGGCATAAAGTCATAACCTCTCACGGTAAGTATTTTGTATACGGTCTTACAATTAAATTTAATGTACAAAGGCTTCAAAACATTAAAACACTTCTTAGTAATGCTATTCCGTTAGGAGAAGCTCCGTCTTTAATTAACGATCTTATTAAAAATTACGGAGATAAATATCCGGGAATTGTGTGTGTTGATAATAACGACCCTAAAATTACCGACGCCCTAAATCCTTATGAAAATGAAAAAGAAAATGAAGAAATTCTCATAACCCCCATTTTTGGTGAAGGCATTAAAGAAAGTGCAGAAAACGCCTATATGGCTAAATCACTAAAAGCACAATATATAGCTGATGAAAAACAGCAGGGAATACTTGATGCACAAGAAGTTATAAGAAAAAACGAACTTTCATTCCATACTGAATTTGCAACTGAAAAACTCAAAACCGGCAAATTATCCGATGTCTTACAAAGTCCTATCTTAAATAAAAATGAAGAAGAATCTTCCTCCCCTTTTGCACTTCCTGAAAATTTAGATGAAGAAGAAAATGAAGAGGAAAATGACAGAATCGATCTTGCAGAACACCAAAGCCCGGATGTGACTAAGCTAAACGGCGCAAAGGATTTTTACCAACAAGACTTTAAACATAAATCCTCCGTACAGCGCGATCTCTTATTAAAAAATAAAAATAGTCCTTATAAAACAACAATAAATTTCCCTAAAGTCCAAAAGATCGAACAACCCGGGATTTCTTTAAAACTTGAGTCATGGCTTGGTGACTACAACCGAAAACTCGTTAAACCGTCAAATTCTGACGAACTTGAAAACAATCAGGAGAAATAATAATGAAAGCCCCTTTCCTTTTTACTATTGACGCTGCAAGCGATATCTCATTTAGCACGCCTAAAATGAAGCGCTCGCTTTATTTATACGCAATTTTGCAGGGATACCTTATCGCAACAGCTTTTAATTCATACTTTGACGCGGTAATTTGTATCCTAAGCATTATATTACTGCCCTCACCTCTGCCTTATCTAATCAAGCGCTATCTGCAATTAAGAAAAAATAATAATTTAAACATTCTGACTATAAGTAAGCTTTTACAGTACAAAAGTAAACTTAGTGACGATCTTTACTTAGGAAACGGTTTTGAGTGGCTGCCGCGGCATACGAGATTACTGCACGAGCAGCTGCAATCGGGCCTTAAAAGCTACAGCAGCAAAAGACACGGCTCTTTTGCCCTGCAGAATATGGACTTTAAGAATGAAAAGCGCCTTTATATTCCGGTATCCGATCTTACCCTGCATACGATTATTTTCGGCACTACAGGATCGGGCAAAACGCGGCTTTTTGATCTGCTTACCGTCCAAGCAGTATTAAGAGGCGACACCGTAATCGTCATCGATCCGAAATCCGACAGCGATCTTTTATCCCGTATTACTGCCTGCGCCCGTAAAAACCGGCGAGAACGCAGTCTGCATGTCATTAACCTTGCAAATATTAAAGAATCATCAAAAATTAATCCGCTCGGCACTTACAACCGACCAAGTGAAATCGCCTCGCGCATAACTTCTCTGATGCCCGACAGTGGCAGCGCCCAATCCTTTAAAGCCCATGCTCACTCGGCAATTACCGCAGCCGTTGCCGCCCTTACTCTTGAAAATAAAAAAGTAAATCTTAAAAACCTGCTGCAATCGGTCAGTCACCAGGAAAGATTCGGCGTTATTTTGGATAATTACATAAAAGAACTGGTGTTATCTCTTAATAATCCTAAAGCCGAGCAGTTTTACCTAACCTTATACTCCAAAGCTGAAAAAGACGCCTTAGCCTCAACCAAAAACTTTAATAAGGAAAACGCTAAAGATCCGTTAAACCGCAAAGGCATTAATACCATCATTTTTCACCTTGAACTTGTTTATAACTACCTATGTGAACACAATATCGTTAAAACCGACGGCGATATCCTTACCCTATTCTCGGTAGCGCAGATGGATCCTTCCTACTACCAAAAACTTACGGCAAGCGTAATGCCGTGTCTTAGAACCCTGTGCGGCGGCGATTTAAACGCCATGCTCTCACCGCACAGCGACAACAGTAAAGAGATTACGCTTGATAACCTTATCTCAGGCAACGGCATCATCTACGTTTCCTTAAACTGCTTAAGCGATCCGACCTTAGGCGGATATTTAGGCAAACTTTTAATTGCCGATCTCTGCGCGGTGGCAGGAAAAATCTACACGAATTCCACCTATCACAACTCAGCCCAAAGACACAAGGTAAGTGTCTTTATTGATGAAGCCGGAGAAATGGCAGGCGAGCCTTTAGTGCAGCTTTTAAACAAATCCCGCGGCGCGGACTTTGCCGTAACTATTGCCACTCAAACTTTTTCAGATCTGGCAAAAAGAAGCGGCTCCGAGGATGCAGCACTGCAGATTATCGGCAACTGCAATAATAAAATCTCCTTGCGCTTAAAGGATGCAGCTACAGCCGAAATCTTCACAAAAGCCATGCCGCACACCTCAGTTCCGAGTCAAAGTTCATCCATCTCCTATATGGAAAACGATTCATCTTCAGGCGTCAATTACGGAGCAAGCCGCAGCATCAGTATGGAAAAGAGCCCTCTTTTCCCGCCTGAAGCTTTGCAATATCTGCCTGACCTTGAATTTGTAGGATTATTTGCCGACGGCAAAATCTTTAAAGGCAGACTTCCGCTTATTTCCCCTAATTAAAAGGAAAAACAATTAATTAACTTACCTATTAATCTTAATAAATAGTGGAATTTAATATCATGCATTACATAGTAAAAATCTTTTTTCTAGCCTTTATCTTTATGCTTGTCTCCTCACGCTTTACAAGCTTCCTGCCAAGATTTTCAGAAGTAACGCTTGCAGATGTACAAAATGAAATCACGGCAATAGAAAAGTTCACGCAAACGGAGCTTAAAGAAAAGCATGAAATAATTGCCAACATCAAAGAAAACATTAAAAAGAATAAAAACAAAAAATTACATAAATATGAAAAACCAAGTGATGAATGTTATACCGATCTTGTGTATGTACGTCTTGTGCTGACATTTAAAGCCGTGTGGCAGAAAGCATTAATATTTGCAGTGCTTGCCATGGTGATTTTCAATCTTAAAAAGGATATTGACGTAAGCCGCCATCGTTCTCCTTATCCGGTCAAATTTACCAGTTCACTTGCCTTAACAATATTTTCAAGTTTTGTCCTCTTTTTGGCAATTCAGACAAGATTTGACTTGGCAGAGCTCATGTGTGTTGCACAGGCAATTTTAATAATGCTTTTAGGCATCAAGTTTATCTACAATTTAGGGTTTAAGACGTTGTAGGAAATTAGGTTAAACGTAAAACTTTAATAATTCAGAAGACAAAAAGCTGATCTTTTTGATTTGATAACATATGCTGTTAAATTAAAAGATCAGCTTTTGTAGTCAAACTTAAAGTCTAAATTCCTTAGCTTTTTATACTATAAAGCTAGGGAATTTTAATCCCAGCTTTTATCACCAACGATAAATTCATCTAAATATATTCTCAATAGTTTCCAGCTTTACTTTCTGCAATTAGCCAAAAATATTTCAATTATCGTTATCGTGAAGATAGCGACGCTTTAAGCAGTCATCCGGTATTCCCCATTCATCATTTCAATCCACGCTATCGTGAAGATAGCGACAGTTCCAAGTTTAAATCAATTAAAATCAATAAGTAAATTATTAAATTTCACCAACCTGTTATAAATTTAAAAATTTCTTAATTACAAAAATATCATTTGAAAAATATTATTGAAATATCAAATAATTAGAGATGCGCCAATCTACCGTAAAAATAATGAGAACAACCGATTTGCGCTACATTTTTATAAGCAAATCATTCTTATTCAAATATAGTATATAAACTGATATGAAGTGACCGGTGTCAATACCA
>NZ_GL831078.1 GCF_000188195.1 Succinatimonas hippei YIT 12066 | reverse complement strand
ATCCGATTTTTACCTAAACTGTAAATTTCAGGTTCTCCTTTTTCCCTTTCTCACTTTTAAATCTCATATTAAGTATATGATTTTTGTAAAACAACCAATAAATTTAAAGTCCGATAAAGAAGAGATCATGATTGAAATAAGACAAGAAGATATATTAGAACAAAAAGAAACTGAAAATGTAGTGAGAGAGGCGTTTTGGAATGTGTATACACCGGGGTGTTGCGAGCATTTTTTAGTGCATAAAATTCGCAGGTGTCATGCTTTCGTACATCAATTGAATTTGGTTGCGCTAAGTTCCGGCATGATTGTCGGGCATGTCATTAACATAAAATCTTATATTGAAGGAGATGATGGCAGCTGCCATGAGATTTTGTGTTTGGGGCCGATTTCCGTGCTTCCTCAGTTTCAAAGGCAAGGAGTCGGCAGTGCTTTGATTGCCATGATTGGATATTTCGCGCAAAGTGATCCGGTAAAACGCAGTTTTTACATATCCGATTCGCTTGGGTGATCACCCCCTAATTTGCTTTTGTGATCCGAAAGCCTTTAAGGCTGCGGGACCAATTTGGTTTACAAATCAGGTCCCGCCTCATAGTTTCCTCCCCTTA
>NZ_GL831077.1:37812-37933 GCF_000188195.1 Succinatimonas hippei YIT 12066 | reverse complement strand
TCGCAGAAAAGTATTTATTGCTCAAATTATTAACGAATTAAGCACAATCTTTGCAGCTTTTTTGTCTGCAATTTTAATGCAAAGCTTATTGAGTTTAACGGTGAAGAAGCTCATGTTCATT
>NZ_GL831077.1:37242-37639 GCF_000188195.1 Succinatimonas hippei YIT 12066 | reverse complement strand
TACTAAACCCGTTATTCTTTGTAAAAACCATGACAGAATAACGAAAACAATTACAGATAACAATCTGTTATTAAAGATTTTTTAAAACTTACATAATCAACGACGCAGATAATAGCTTTACCGTACAGATTATTCATGAGCTCAAAACTGTCTTTGAAACCTTTTGTCTGCAATGAAATACCGGGCTTATTGAGTTTGACGGTGAAGAGAGCATGTTCATTTGTTAATCTTATATCCACACCTCAATTATCTATCTCAGAGCTTGTCTTCAGACTCAATGGAACAACTTCCATAATCATCCGTAAGCGTAAGTATCCTGCCGTTAGAACAAAGCTGTGGGTAACATGTTCCGGTCACTGTCTTTTTTGCTTCATCCTGCACAGGTGCTCCGATATCT
>NZ_GL831077.1:36976-37232 GCF_000188195.1 Succinatimonas hippei YIT 12066 | reverse complement strand
ATCATGTTCATTTGTTAATCTTATATCCACCTCAATTATCTATCTCAGAGCTTGTCTTCAGACTCAATGGAACAACTTCCATAATCATCCGTAAACGTAAGTATCCTGCCGTTAGAGCTAAACTGTTGGATAACATGTTCCGGTTGCTATCTTTTTGGCATCATCCTGCACAGGTGCTCCGATATCTGTTATTCGGCAATATATTGACCGGCAGAAAACGCATGATTAAACACTGAGTTTCTCCTTGCGATGTTCT
>NZ_GL831077.1:36880-36948 GCF_000188195.1 Succinatimonas hippei YIT 12066 | reverse complement strand
TTATTGCTTGCCTTTTATCCTTTACTATTGACTGCAAAAGACAATATGAAGTGACCTCCACTGATGTA
>NZ_GL831077.1:36750-36870 GCF_000188195.1 Succinatimonas hippei YIT 12066 | reverse complement strand
GTTAATTTTTTTATTGGACTGTTATTTGACGAAATAATCTGGTTTTAATAATTACTGCTCATAATAATAATTTAATAAATTATTTCTTTATATATTTCTTTATTATTTTTGTTATTAGTA
>NZ_GL831077.1:36216-36740 GCF_000188195.1 Succinatimonas hippei YIT 12066 | reverse complement strand
TGAATATTCTGGGCCATTGTGGGAGCAGATTGAAAATGCTTTTCAATTTGTTTTGAGAAATATACATTTGGGAGCTCGTCTGGAGGGACTTTTTAGACAGGATATTTATGAGTTGCCTCCAGATGGAATTCGAGAACTGATAATTAATGCGGTTGTAAATTCCAGTTTTTTGCAAAATTCTAATGTTCAAGTTGCTATCTTTGATACTAGATTGGAAATTACTTCTCCCGGCGGGCTAATGCCTGGAGTTTCTATTGATCGAATGAAAGAGGGATTTTCCAAGATTAGAAATAGGGCATTGGCTCATGCTTTTGTTTATATGAATTTAATTGAGTCGTGGGGTAGCGGTATACCGAAATTAATGCAATCAATGTATGAATATGGTTTACAAGAGCCGGAATTCATAGATATGGATATTGCATTTAGGATTAATTTGTTTAGAAAAATTGACGAAAAAGTTGGGGGGAGTAAAAATAATATTTCTGTAAATCAAGCTAGCCAAGGTACAGACCAAGCTAGCCAAG
>NZ_GL831077.1:0-36206 GCF_000188195.1 Succinatimonas hippei YIT 12066 | reverse complement strand
GGTTTTAGCCGCTGATCTTTTTTTGATAAAAAACCAAGTATACATATACAAAAGCAGTACTTTATATTGCCAAAATACTGTAAAGATTAAAAACCTACTGCTTATATTTGATATCTACTCTATTGCTTACATTACAAACACAAATCTTTTTCAACGTTTAAAACGCAGACTTTCAGCCTCGTTAGGAGACTTTTTCATCCGTAATAAAGTAGTAACTACGATAATCCAAACCAATAAAACCCACATACTAAAACCTATTCCTATTTCATCAAGGGTAATATTTGACATCCTGCCTATGATGAAATTAGGAGCGCCAGATCCGACATAAGAGCAAAAATACAAAGCAGCAATAATTCCGGCTCTCTCTTTAAGCGTCGAGTCCCACAGTAACAGACGCAAAGTCGCTGTTACTACACCTCCGCCGGCCATTCCGGTAAAAAACACGCTAAGAATGAACAGAAGCGTGCTTTTAAAATGAATACATAAAAACAAGCTCAACGCCGCAACAGTAAATATAGAGATAAGAAGTAAAGTCGTTCGCACCGGATCAAACTTTCCGACGATTATTCCCATCATAGCGTTAGGCATAATAAATAGCAGATAAATCAATGCTGTGAGCAAAGCATCAGTTTTTCCAAAAATTTCAATGGCATAGCGAGCAGAAAAACCTTGTAAAATTGCCCCCACACCCCAAGAGCCGACAAAGCCTGCGGCACTTACAACAAAAATACGCTTAAGTCTCTTAGGTACGGCAAATTTCGGAACTAAAACCTTAGTTAAAGACTCGGTATTAAAACGCATCGTTTCGTTGCTTAAAAAAACTAAAATTAAACATAAGCACAATAAAACGATTGAGAGCTCAAACAGCAGCTTGGGACTTAAAAAACGATACGCAACAATAAATCCGGTTAAAAGACAGCCTACAGACAAGCCGATATTAGGACTTGCTGCGGTTAGTGCCGTACCTAGCCAAGTGCTACTTTTAGGTGAATTATCCACAACCCATGCCATACCGGCACTTGACGCCAAACCACAGGCAAGCCCTTGTAAAAAACGTGCCACGTACAACTCGTTAGCTACGGTACTATAGGCAAAAAGCAAACTTGCTGTAATACTTAAGAGCAAGGAAATGGAAACTACAGGCTTTCTGCCCAGAAAATTCGACAAACGGGAAAAAAGCAGCAAAGCAACCATACAACCGACAAAATAGCTTAAGACCGTATTGGCGATATTAGCTGTACTAAGATGATGGGAGTCTGTCCATATTGCCATCATTGGTATAGCAAAAGAAGCCACGGCAAACGTTACGATTAAAGATGAAACCGCAGTAAAAAAAGAAAGAGAACGACCTTGTTCGGTTAACTTGCTAAGATGCATTTTAATAACAAAAATAAAACATTAACTTGCTTGTGGAGCAGAATTATACTACTTCCAACGCAACAAAATATTGAGAGGCGCTTGCTTAATCCCTTGAAAAAATCAAGTTTTTCCTTAAATTTAAACACCTGCTTTAAGGTAAAATAATTAACGTCGTTTCCTATATTTTTATATCTTTAATATCCTTATCATGTTTTTAAAAAAACTTTGCGGTGTTTTTTTTCTATTTGCCGTCGGATTTTTCGTCAGTTCCTGCTCAACTTATACAAAAATCGACAGAAGCAGCGATTTATACTATGAAGCACTTACGGAGCCTGTCATTTACGATCGCGATTACGACTATGTCAATTTAGGCCGCTTTGCCAACCTGCCGATTTATCCTAAGGGCTACCGCGGCCCCAAAAAACTTATCGATCATGTAATCGTAAATAAAGCCAATCACCAGATGTTCTTAATGAAAAAGGATAAGGTGATCCGTTCTTATTGGATAGCGTTATCCGACAAACCTGTAGGCGACAAGCAGTACGAGGGAGACAAACGTACTCCTGAAGGCACTTATACTCTTGATTACATCAATTACAATTCAAATTATTATAAGTCTTTCCACATTTCATATCCTAACGATCAGGATATTGAGGAAGCAAAAAAACTCGGCAAAAGACCTGGCGGCATGATCATGATCCACGGGCAGCCTTATAATTCATCTGAGTATCATGCCACCGTTCAGCGTTCCGACTGGACCGACGGATGCATTGCCATTTTAAATCCTGAAATGGACGAATTTATTTCTTTAGTTGACCCTGGAACCCCGATAACAATTAATCCTTAAGCATTATGTTAAAAAAACTGCGTCTTTTTAAAGACAAACTGCGTTTTGCAAAAAACAAATTTCTTTATGATTTCAAAGCATCAGCTGAACTTTCATCTTTTAATTTTGAATCGATTAAGCATATCGTAGTAAGCAAAATGGACGGAAAGCTTGGCGACAGTCAAGTTATTACACCGTTTTTTACCCAAATCAGACAACATTTCCCCTCCATAAAGTTTTCGGTTCTATGCTCTGAGAACATTGCCCCAATTTATTTACAGTGTCTTAACATTGACAGGGTTGTGATTCTACCGAAAAAACCGCAGAAAAATGATATAAAAAACGCAGTAAAGAAAATCATGAATTTAGGGCATTGTGATCTTCTTGTTACTACCGAGCCTAATTTCAGAGCCAGGGATTTTATTCTGGAATCACTATTAAAACCGACCTATACCGCAGGCTTTGAAGGCAGAGCCGACTGTGTCAACATAAATTTACTTAAAAGAAATCTCGGTAAACATATAAGCGAATATTTTAAGGATTTACTTATCTTAGGCGGAATTAAGACGCCTGACATGCATTATTTACCGCTGACGACAAAAGAATCTTCTGAAAAACTTGCATTTTTGTTCAACGGTAAAACCGTTTACGGTATAGCCCCGTACGGAGCTTCAAAACACAGAAAGCTTAGCGATAAAACCATAATTGATATTTGTGATTTCTTTTTAAATTTTGACGCTAATGCTTATCTGTGTCCCCTCGTAGCCCCGCAAGATCGCTTTATTCTTGAGACTTTAAAAAATAAATATAATGAGCGCCTTATTGTTTTACCTGAAGAATTAAACGCAACAGATCTTGCTTATGCAATAAGCAGACTTAAATTTCTTTTAAGCGTAGACACGGCAAATGTTCATTTGGCATGTGCCTCAAACACTTCCTTATTCGCGCTTTATTCCGGAATCGACCCTGACGGAATCATCCGCTGGGGCCCTGCTCCCTGGTGCAAAAAAGCAGAAACATTTTATAAAGAAAAAACTCTTATAGAAAACCTTGATTTTGAGGATTTCGCGCAACAATTGCACAATTTCATACAAATTGAAGATTAAGAGGACAATTCAGAGCTTACAATTATTTGTTAAAGCACAAAAACAATTGTCGGAGAATTTAATATGACAAAAATTTGCGTTATAGGAGCAGGCTACGTAGGAATGTCGCTTTCCGTACTGCTTGCCGTAAAAAATGAAGTCACCGTTCTTGAAATAAACAACGAACGCGTTAAGCTCATTAACGAAAGAAAAAGCCCTATTACCGACAAAGAAATTTCCGAATATCTTGCTACGAAGCAACTGAATTTAAAAGCCACCGATAATGCCGCAAAGGCTCTTAGCGGCGCCGAATTTGTCATTATCGCCACTCCGACCAATTACGATCCTAAGCTTAACTATTTTGATGTAAGCTCAGTTTTAAGCTCAATAAACAGTGTTTTAAAATTTGCCCCTGATGCCCAAATTATCGTCAAAAGCACTTTACCCGTAGGCTTTACCGAAGAAACAGCAGCTAAATTAAAGCTGCATACCTTACATTTTTCACCGGAGTTTTTACGTGAAGGTCTGGCTCTTTATGATAATCTCCACCCTTCACGCATCATCGTCGGAACTCACAATGACGCGGTAGGCCGAACTTTTGCCAACCTTCTAAAAGAGTCCTCCCTTGAAAAGGACGTGCCGGTTCTTATCATTCCCCCAACCGAGGCTGAAAGCGTCAAACTTTTTTCCAATACTTATCTTGCTCTGCGTGTTTCCTTCTTTAACGAGCTTGATACTTATGCAGCCAAAAAAGGACTTGACCCCAAATCCATCATTAAAGGCGTATGTCTTGACCCGCGTATCGGAGACTTTTACAACAATCCTTCCTTCGGCTACGGCGGATATTGTCTGCCTAAAGACACCAAACAGCTGCTTGCCAATTTTGAGCACGTACCTAACTGTCTTATTAAAGCCATAGTGGAAGCTAACCGTATCAGAAAAGACTTTATCGCTGACGATATTTTAAGTAAAAACCCTAAAACCGTCGGCATTTACCGTCTTATTATGAAATCAGGATCCGACAATTTCCGCGCCTCATCAATTCAGGGCGTCATGAAACGAATTAAAGCCAAAGGCGTCAATGTTATCGTCTATGAACCCTTACTTAAAGAAGACAGCTTCTTTAATTCTAAAGTCGTACGTGATTTGACAGCTTTTAAAAATGAATGCGATTTAATCATCACCAATCGCATGCAAAAGGAATTAGCTGACGTAAGAGATAAAATCTATACTCGCGATTTGTTCCACAACATCTAACAAAAAGCGGGAAATCCCGCTTTTTCTTTTTATTACTCTTTTAATGTTTTAAAAGTTTTTTATAAAGAGCTAAATAAGAAGCAGCCATTAGTTCAGGACTATGAGCCTTTGCCATATCAAGAGCTCCCTGTATCAGCTTTTCTTTTAAAGATGCATCGTTTTTAATCTTCAAAACAGCATCGGCAAGAGCTTTGGCATCACCTTTTTCAATTAAAAGACCGCTGTCATGATCTTTCACGATATCAGGGATCCCGTCGACGGCTGTTGCCACAACCGGAATCCCCTGTTCCATTACATCTAAAAGTACGCTGCCCAATCCTTCATAATTTGAAGGATAAGCAAAAACATCAAAGGATTTAATGTAATCTGCAACATTTGAGACAAAGCCTTCAAAAACTAAGGCGTCACCAAGATTTTTGCCCTGCTCTTTAAATTTCTCAAGATCTATTCCAGAGCCTAAAAATACAACCTTTAGATTCGGAATCTCCCTCTTTAAAATTTCAGCAGCTTTAATCAATACGGACTGACCTTTATGTCTGTCAACCAATGCGCCTATGTGTCCTATGACAAAACAATGCGCAAAACGGCTGTTAATTTCATTTGCCTTAACTTTATTTACCGCAAAATGAGCACAAGAACTGGGGATAAGTTCAATCTCACGCTTAAACTGCGCTTTAAGGCCTTCGCCTATAGCCGACGAGATTGCAACAACGGCAGCTGCCTTTGCGTAAATAGCACGATTTAAAACATTATCGCGCACTGATTCAGGGACGCGGCGCGTAGTTGCGTAAGGAGTTTTATAAAGCAGATAATGCACAAAGGCCCATTGTGTTGCTCTTGCTTCATGAGCCTGAATAACATCACATTTATCCGCCAAATATTTATGTCCGTTAAAACGCAAATCTATACGTTTTCTAAGCTCAATAATTTCTAAATCCGGAGTTCCGTCCAAGTGTTCGGCAAGAGGGCTTCCGGCTCTGCAAACCAGATACTGCTTTACACCAAGACGGGAAAGACAAGCAATTAAAAGCTCAGTTTGACGCTCACCACCGCGAAAGCCGCGAGCTAAATTTACATGACCTACGGTTAATTCTGCCATTACGGTAACCACACAAATTGTACGCAGTGAAAAACTTCAGGATCGTCAGACATCTCATTACTGCACAACATCTTAGCTAGCACTATTCGATCCATTTCACCTCTTGAAGCCACCTCGGCTTCAAAATAATCATAGTCAGGATCTATAAAAGAATTCAATTCTTTCCACAACTCTCCCGGCTCTTCCAATGCTATTTCAATTTCTCGGTAAGGGTCATTCCACAAACGCAGCATTCTGTCATACAGATCTTCTTCAGTAACCAAGACCTCTTCAACAGTATCCTTAAACTCCTTAAGGATCGTATCCGTTAATTTATCCTGATAATCATCACTTATTTCATATATATTGAGAGCCATCAGCATGAACCCATACAATTAAAACTTTATAAAAGTTTAGCAATGACACGTTGTGCTTTCAACATCCCACTAATAATTATCATTCTGAAGATAAGAGCTCTTCTTTAAACAAAAAACGTATTTAATTAGGTAAAAAATAATTTTTCTGTTACTTTTTGCCTTGTTTAAACAGGATTGTCTTGTTTAATAGACAATCAAACTTTCAGACTTTAAAAAATAAAAAAACAGGCCGCAATTTGCGACCCGTCTTTAAAAGATTAATGATTTAATTCTAAATCTGCAGGCGGCCAATTCTCAAGACGCATACCTAAAGATAAACCGCGCTCTGCCAAGACATCCTTGATTTCGGTAAGTGATTTCTTACCAAGATTCGGAGTCTTAAGCAACTCAACTTCAGTACGCTGTACCAAATCGCCGATATACTTAATACCTTCGGCTTTAAGGCAGTTTGCTGAACGAACAGTAAGTTCCAAGTCCTCAACCGGGCACAAAAGTTTCGGATCAATAAGAGGCTTGAAGGAAGCATCGTCAGCCGGAGCGACGGAATTGCGGATATCAACAAATGAATTGAGCTGATCTGCAAAAATGGTAGCAGCAGAACAAACTGCATCACTCGGATCGATTGTACCGTTGGTCTCAATATCCAAAATCAACTGCTCTTGTCCGTCATTGAGCGGAGCTGTATGCACAGCCACATTAAGAACCGGGCAATATGAAGCATCAAGCAGTAAACGACCGATAAAACGATCTTCGGCACCTTCGATATGAGGGTGAGTAACTGCCGGAACATAACCGCGACCGCGAGTTACATGCAGGCGCATGCGCAAATTGGTCTTTTCATCAGTAATATGACACAAAACCAATTCAGGATTACGGATCTCAATTCCGCCCGGGCATTGGATATCAGCTGCAGTAACGGTACCGATGCCTGATTTATTGATTTCAAGTACCGGGTCGTGCTGCGGTATGGTTGCAGAGAAAACAGCAACTTCCTTTAAATTTAAAAGAATGAGCAGAATATCTTCCTGAACACCCTCTAAGGCGCTGTACTCATGAACTACACCGTCAATCTCGACTTCAGTAATTGCATATCCCGGAATTGAAGAAAGCATAATGCGGCGCAATGCAGTACCTAAAACCTGAGCATAATGCTGCTCAAAAGGTTCAAGAATAACTCGAGATACATTACGGGAGAGCGTTACAACTTCCTTGATATTGGGCCTTAGCAAATCAGTAGTTTGATCCAAGGTTACACCCTCGTTTTAGACAGAATTCGGTATTGAAGATCTAAAGGGCGCTAAAGCGCCCCATAGAACTTTATTCGGCAGCAGCTTCGCCTTCAGCTACTTCAGCTTTAGCGGTACGCTCTACCAACATAATGTAAGCCATCGGAGCCTGATCGCCAGGACGGAAGCCGCACTTTAAGATGCGGGTGTAGCCGCCCGGACGGTTAGCATTAAGCTTACCGATTTCATTAAAGAGCTTTGCAACTACATCATTGTCACGAACGCGAGAGAAGACCAAGCGGCGGTTTGCCACTGAATCGACTTTAGCGATGGTAATAAGACGCTCTACAAAGCGGCGCAACTCTTTTGCTTTGGGCAAAGTAGTTCTAATGCACTCGTGAGTAACAAGAGCATTTGCAAGATTGCGATACAGCGCAGCACGGTGTGCAGAAGTACGACCTAAATGACGGCCGCTTAAACGATGACGCATATCTAATTCCTTTCTTAAACAGTTATCTTATCTCGATGAACGCAAATTAGGAGGCGGCCAATTGGTAAGTCTCATACCAAGTGACAACCCGCGCTGAGCTAAAACGTCTTTAATTTCAGTTAAGGACTTCTTGCCCAAATTCGGGGTTTTTAACAACTCCACTTCAGTGCGTTGTACCAGATCACCGATATAAATAATTGATTCGGCTTTAAGACAATTTGCTGAGCGAACGGTAAGTTCAAGATCATCAACCAATTGCATAAGAACAGGATCCGGCATAGGAGGAGCTGCAGGAGCCATTGAACGCTCTGAAACTTCCTCTTGATCAACAAGTTCGCACAAGTGATCACGCAGCAAATCGGCTCCTTGCATCAAGACAGCCTCAGGTGCTACGGTTCCATCGGTTTCAATATTGATAACCAAACGATCCAAATCCGTTCTCTGTTCAACACGGGCAGACTCTACTTCATAAACAAATCTGCGTACCGGGCTGAATGAAGCATCAATCAAGATCTCATTTTCCGACTGAGCCGGAATATGGGCATCGGAAGATGCAGGTACATAACCGCGTCCGTAAGAAACGCGGATCTTCATCGACAACGCAGCCTTGGCACCCTTAAGGGTGCAGATGTGAGCGTCCGGATTAGGGAAGCTTATTCCGCTTGCCAAAACGATGTCGGAAGCTTTAACTTCACCTTCACCTGATTTGACAAGAGACAGCCATACCGGAGAGTTCAGCGGTGATTCAGAAGCTACGGCGATAGTTTTTAAGTTCATAATGAGCTCAAAAACAGTCTCAACCATATCGGCTTTTACGCTGTTCTCATCCGAGACTCCGTCAATCTGGAATGCATCAATAGCACAACCAGGCAGAGTCTTAAGTAAAATGCCGCTCAATGATACGCCGATTGTGTTACCGAATCCGCGCTCCAAAGGCTCAAGCACGATATGTGCGCAATTGGGAGCTACTTCGGTAAAGCTTACCGGCTTTGGTTTGAGCAGTTCACATACTGACACTATTGGTACCCCACTTTACTAAGAGGTGCTGGCACAGTTGCCGTTATTACTTAGAGTACAACTCGACGATGAGCTGTTCCTTAATATCGGAAGGAAGCTCAGAACGTTCAGGCTTGTTCTTATAGGTGCCCTTCATGGCGTTATGATCAACGTCAATCCAGGTCGGTTTAAGAGCACGCTGACCGGATAAGTCGATTGCTGCCTTAATGCGTAACTGCTTTTTAGCTTTTTCGCGAACTGCGATTACGTCAGAAGGCTGTACCTGATAAGACGGAATGTTTACGACATGATCGTTAACAGTGATAGCCTTGTGGCTTACCAACTGGCGTGCTTCCATACGAGTGGAGCCGAAGCCCATACGGTAAACAACATTGTCCAAACGGCTTTCCAAAAGCTGCAGAAGGTTTTCACCGGTATTACCGGACATCTTAGCAGCTTTCTTGTAATAGTTACGGAACTGACGCTCTAAAACACCGTAAATACGGCGAACTTTCTGCTTCTCACGTAACTGCATGCCGTAGTCGGAAAGACGCGGTTTGTTAGCGCCGTGCTGACCCGGTGCGGTATCAAGTTTGCACTTGGTCTCAATGGCACGAACGCCTGACTTTAAGAACAAGTCAACGCCTTCACGACGGCTTAATTTCAGGGCAGGGCCGGTATATTTTGCCATTTATCTTTCTCCAGAAATCTTAGCTGTCTCACTAGACGCGGCGCTTTTTAGGCGGGCGGCAACCATTGTGAGGGATCGGGGTAACATCGGTAATGTTGGTAATCTTGTAACCGATAGCGTTCAAGGCACGAATTGAAGACTCGCGGCCGGGACCAGGACCCTTAACCAGAACTTCAAGATTCTTAACACCGTATTCCTTGGCAGCCTCACCGGCACGCTCTGCAGCAACCTGAGCAGCGTACGGAGTGGACTTACGGGAACCACGGAAACCTGAACCGCCGGCGGTAGCCCATGAAAGAGCATTACCCTGACGATCGGAAATGGTTACGATAGTGTTGTTGAAAGATGCATGGATGTGAGCTACACCGTCTGCAATCTGTTTCTTTGCGCGTTTACCACCGCGACGAGGAGCGGCAGGTGCGGCTTTAGTAGCTGCAGGAGCAGCAGCGGGAGCTGCGGCAGGAGCAGCCTGTGCGTTTTCTTTTGCAGTAATTTCTTCAGCCATCTCGTGCCTCCTTATTTCTTAATGCTCTTACGCGGTCCCTTACGGGTACGTGCATTAGTCTTGGTACGCTGGCCGCGAACCGGAAGTCCGCGACGGTGGCGAATGCCACGATAAGAACCAAGGTCAACAAGGCGCTTGATGTTCATAGAAATCTCGCGGCGTAAGTCACCTTCTACGGTGTACTTAGCAACTTCCTCACGGATTTTATCCACGGAAGCTTCATCAAGATCTTTGAACTTAGCGGATTCTGCAACACCGGCGGCAGCTAAAATATTGCGCGCACGGGTCGGGCCTATGCCGTAAACTGACTGCAAAGCAATCACGGCGATCTTATGATCAGGCACATTAATGCCAGCAATACGGGCCACTATTGATCTCCTAAAAGGTCGGTTAAACATACGGCTGTCGCAAAGCCCGTCAGGATACGCGACAACCCTCTAGTGCACTTTGGCATTGACAATCTCTTAACGCCGTAAGACCTAACATATCCGACGCAAAGAGTTTCCGTAAAATCTAAGACATTACGGACAAACCGGGCTTTGTCATCCCTTAAAAACTTTTTGTATATAAAGTAAAACACATAGCGCCTGAAAAACAGACGCTATGCAAATAGGAAATTATACAGATTTTAAATTGTTTATGCAAACAATTTAACTAAGCATTTTAGCCCTGACGCTGCTTATGCTTAGGATTTACGCAGATGATGCGAACTACACCGTGGCGGCGAACCACTTTGCAGTTGCGGCAAATCTTCTTAACTGAAGCACCTACTTTCATTTCTTTCTCCTTAAAGAACGCTTAGCGTCCGTAATTCCTGAGATTAGCCTTACGCATTAAATCACCGTATTGCTGATTCATCATATGGCTCTGAAGCTGAGATACAAAGTCCATGATAACAACTACGATAATCAACAACGAGGTGCCGCCGAAATAGAACTGAACATTAAACCAGTTCATAAGCAACTGCGGAACCAAGCAGACTAAAACCATATAAATGGAGCCGCTCAGAGTCAAACGAGTCATCACTTTGTCTATAAAACGTGCTGTTTGCTCTCCGGGACGGATTCCAGGAATAAAAGCACCACTCTTCTTCAAATTCTCTGCAACTTCACGCGGGCTGAATACCAAAGCCGTATAGAAGAAGGTAAAGAACACGATTGCAGCTGCATACAACAACTCATATAGAGGCTGACCAGGCTGCAGGAATAATGAAACTTCCTGCAAAACATTTGCAACCGCATTGTCGCCCTGACCGAACCATGATACCACGGTACCCGGGAACAAGATGATTGACGATGCGAAAATCGCCGGAATCACGCCGGACATATTGATCTTTAGCGGCAAAGTAGAGCGGGGTTGAGAATAAATACGATTGCCCATCTGGCGCTTTGCGTAATCGATAACAATTCGACGCTGACCACGCTCGATGAACACAACGAAGAAGGTCACTACGACCACAACAACACCGATTAAAAGCAGTGCGATAGTGGAAAGATCTCCTTGACGTGCCTGTTCAAAAGTAGCTGCCAGTGCACGGGGCAAACCAGCAACGATACCGGCGAAAATAATAAGAGAAATACCGTTACCGATACCTCTTTCAGTAATTTGTTCGCCAAGCCACATCAAGAACATAGTACCCGTAACAAGACTTACGGTAGTTACAAAGTAAAAACCGAAACCTGGGTTATCTACCAAACCGGGCATCATATTCGGAATGCCGGTAGCTATACCCACAGCTTGCAATGCAGCCAGGAACAAAGTCGATACACGAGTGTACTGAGTGATCTTTCTTCTCCCAGACTCACCCTCTTTACGAAGTTCGGCGAGAGTGGGATTAATGACGGCCAATAACTGGATGATAATGGACGCAGAGATATAAGGCATAATTCCCAATGCCAAAACGGAAGCGCGCTCTAAAGCACCGCCGCTGAACATATTGAACATGCCGATAATGGTGCCGCTCTGTTCTTCAAAAAGGCGTGCTAAAACTTCAGCATTGACGCCCGGAACCGGAACATAAGATCCGATACGGAACATCACAAGTCCAATCAAAACAAACAGCAAACGTGAACGCAATTCACTGTTTACAGGACCAGTCTGCGCTGCAACTTTGCGGCCTTTATCTAAGAGCGATTTTCTAGCCATTCAAAATCTCCGAAAAAGCGCGCGTTTAGCGCGCTCCGTACATTACTTCTTCTTGGCAGGTGCGGCCTTGTCAGCTTTTGCTGACTTATCTTTCTTTGCCGGTTTCTGAATACCGGTGGCAGCTAACTTAGCCTGAAGATCATTCAACTTAAGAGCACGGTTCTTAATTGAACGCTCACGACGAGCTGCTGCTGCAGTAATATAATCTGCAACTTCAACAGTACCGCCGGCAGCTTCAATTGCAGCCTTTGCACCCTTAGTAACACCTAATCCCTTAATGTCAACTTTCTTAGTGAAGTTAGGAACGCGGGACAGAACAATCTTAACGTATTTGGCCTTGTTAGGAACCAAACGTGCAGCCTTAAGAGTTGCCAAATCGATAACTTCGCTGTCGATGCCGTTTAATGAATTTAACGGAACTTCAGCAGCAAGTTCAGCTTTAGCTGACCAGAAACCGAATTTCGGCAAACGAATCTTCATCGGCATCTGACCGCCTTCGAAACCAGGGCGGACATTAGGGCTCTTACGGGCACCTGAACCTTTGATACCGCGACCGCAGGTCTTGCCGAGACCGGAACCGATACCGCGACCGACACGAACGTGCGGACGACGTGAACCTTCGGCCGGTTTAAGAGTATTTAAACGCATGCTTTCCATGAATTACTCCTCGACCTTAACCATATAGCTAACTTTATTGATCATGCCGCGAACGGACGGAGTGTCCTCAAGCTCAACGGTATGACGAATACGACGAAGACCTAAACCGCGCATGGTTGCGATGTGATCAGGCTTACGGCCGATCGTGCTCTTGGTCTGAGTGACCTTAATGGTTTTCTTCTCGGCCATTTTTTACTCCAGAATATCCTTAACTGAAAGACCGCGCTTAGCAGCAACGCTCTCAGGGGTACGCATGGAGGCTAAAGCGTCAACGGTTGCACGAACCACGTTAATCGGATTGGTTGAACCGTATGCTTTTGCTAAAACGTTACGTACACCAGCTACTTCGAGAACTGCACGCATAGCGCCGCCTGCGATAATACCGGTACCTTCGGAGGCAGGCTGTAAATAAACCATTGATCCAGAGTGTCTGCCCTTGATCGGATGGAACAGAGTGCCGTCCTTGAGCTCAATATGGCTGTGGATATTACGACGAGCCTGCTCAATTGCTTTCTGAATTGCTGCAGGAACTTCGCCGGCTTTGCCGTAGCCGTAACCAACACGGCCTTTGCCGTCACCGACAACGGTAAGAGCGGTGAAAGAGAAAATACGACCGCCTTTTACAACCTTGGCAACGCGATTAACAGCGACCAGCTTCTCCTGAAGCTCGCCAGCCTGGGATTCATCTTTATGTTGCATTTTAGACTCCTAGAACTTAAGACCAGCTTCACGAGCGGCGTCAGCTAAAGCAGCGACACGGCCATGATATTGGTAACCGGAACGATCGAAAGCAACAGTTTCAACTTTTGCGGCAAGGGCGCGTTCGCCGATAACTTTGCCGATGAGCTTAGCAGCTTCGATATTGCCAGTATACTTGAGATCCTTAATCAGATCTTTCTCTAAGGTTGAAGCAGTGGCTAATACACGGCTGTCCTTATCGATAATCTGGGCATAAATATGACGAGGAGTACGGGTAACAACCAAACGGGTGACTCCAAGTTCATGCATCTTAGCACGTGCTTTCTTAGCACGACGGATGCGGGATGCTTTCTTATCAAACATGTTATACCCCAATCGTTATTTCTTCTTGGCTTCTTTAATGCGTACTACTTCATCAGCATAGCGGATGCCTTTGCCCTTATAAGGCTCAGGAGCACGATAAGCGCGAATGTCAGCTGCAACCTGTCCTAATAAAGCCTTATCAAAGCTCTTTAAAACGATTTCAGTCTGAGACGGAGTTTCACAGGTAACACCTTCAGGAAGAGCGTGCTCTACCGGATGGGAGAAACCTAAAGCAAGATTCAAAACCTTGCCCTTAGCCTGTGCACGGTAACCAACGCCGACTAACTGGAGTTTTTTCTCAAAACCCTTGTCAAGACCCACAATCATGTTGTGAATCAAAGCGCGAGTAGTACCTGACTGCATGTTTGAGTCAGCAGAATCATCAGCCTGCTGTACATGGATGTTTTTATCTTCAATAACAACCTTAACAAGCGGATGAACATTTAAAGTCATCTGACCGAGTTTAGACTTGGCAGAAATGACCTGGCCATTGACGGAAACCTCAACGCCCTGAGGAATAGCAACAGCTTCCTTAGCAATACGTGACATGTTTCCTCCTTATGCGACGTAGCAAATAACTTCGCCGCCTAAGCCGTCCTTACGGGCAGCGCGGTCGGTCATTAGGCCTTTTGAAGTTGAAATAACTGCAATGCCTAAACCATTCATAATACGCGGAAGGTCGCGGCACTTCTTGTAAACACGAAGTCCCGGACGGGAAACGCGCTGAATCATCTCTACTACAGGTTTACCCTCGTAGTACTTCAACTCGATTTCCAAAACCTTCTTAACATCTCCGCTTTCTTTAGCGGAAGCAATATAGCCCTCTTTTACCAACAAGTTGGCAATTGCCAATTTCTGCTTGGAGGAAGGCAAAGACACCGAAACCTTTCCGGCAGCCTGGCCGTTGCGGATGCGGGTCAGCAAATCCGCGATCGGATCTTGCATGCTCATGTGTATCTCTCCTCTTACCAGCTGGCCTTACGAAGACCCGGAATCTCACCGCGCATCATGTGCTCACGCAATTTAATGCGGCACAAACCGAACTTGCGCAGATAACCATGCGGACGACCTGTCTCGCTGCAGCGATTACGCTGACGGCAGCGGCTGGAGTCGCGCGGAAGGGCTGCTAAAGCCATTACAGCTGCCCAACGGTCTTCATCTGAGGAAGAGACGCTTGAAATAATAGTCTTGAGCTGTTCGCGCTTTGCACGATATTTTTCGCAAAGACGCTGTCTTTTCAGCTCGCGATTCTTCATAGAAGTTTTAGCCATTTAGGTTCGTCCTCGATTACTTAGTCTGAGTGCGGAACGGGAACTTGAATGCTTCGAGGAGGGCGCGACCTTCCTCGTCAGTTTTTGCCGTCGTAGTGATCGTAATGTCAAGACCACGAATGGTGTCTACCTTGTCATAATCGATCTCTGGGAAAATGATCTGTTCACGAACGCCCATTGAGTAATTGCCGCGTCCGTCAAAAGACTTAGCGGAAAGACCGCGGAAGTCACGGATACGGGGGATCGCAATTACGATCAAACGCTCGAGAAATTCCCACATACGCTCGCCACGGAGGGTTACCTTACATCCGATAGGATAGCCTTCACGAATGTGGAAGCCCGCTACAGACTTGCGAACCTTGGTGATAAGCGGCTTCTGGCCAGCAATAGCGGCCATATCGCGTGCAGCATTTTCTAAAACTTTTTTGTCTGCAACTGCCTCACCGACACCCATGTTAAGGGTGATCTTCACAATCCGAGGGACTTGCATGACTGTTTTGTAACCAAATTTTTCAGTTAAGGCTTTGATTACTTCCTGCTTGTAAAGATCATGCAGTTTCGCCATCGTTTATCTCCTGATAAAAACTGCTTACTTAGCCTGAGAAGGAACTGCCTGTCCGTTGGATTTGAAGAAACGTACTTTCTTGCCGTCTTCAAAACGGAAACCTACACGGTCAGCCTTCTTGGTTTCTGGATTATAAATTGCAACGTTGGAGACATGAATAGGTGCCTCTTTATCAACGATGCCGCCCTGAATACCGAGATTCGGATTGGGCTTCTGGTGTTTCTTCTGGACGTTTACGCCCTCGACAATCACCTTGTTTTCACCGGTTAAAACCTGGGTGACCTTACCGATCTTGCCCTTGCTTTTGCCGGTTATGACGATTACTTCGTCATTCTGGCGGATTTTAGCTGCCATTTGATACCCCTTTGGACTTAGAGTACTTCAGGAGCAAGTGACACAATCTTCATGAACTGCTCGGAACGAAGTTCACGAGTAACAGGTCCGAAGATACGAGTGCCAATTGGCTCGTGCTGTGCAGTTAATAAAACTGCAGCGTTGCTGTCGAAGCGAATGAGGGAGCCGTCAGGACGACGTACACCTTTCTTGGTACGTACGATAACAGCGTCAACAACATCGCCTTTCTTGACTTTGCCGCGAGGAATGGCTTCTTTGACTGACACCTTGATGATGTCGCCAATACCAGCATAACGGCGGTGAGATCCTCCCAGGACCTTAATGCACATTACACTGCGAGCACCCGAGTTGTCGGCAACGTCGAGCATGCTTTGCATCTGGATCATTTCAAATGCTCCGTTAATCAATAAAAAACCACCCTGCCGAATGATTCGGAAGGGCGCTGAATAATAACATATATAATAAAAGACCGCAAGTATTTTACAACTGCGGTCTTATTTTTAAGTCTTAATTAGGCCTTTTGGGCTTTCTCAACGACTTTTACCAAAGTCCAAGCAATAGTTTTAGAAACCGGACGGCATTCGCAAATATCAACGATATCGCCTACCTGTGCGATGTTCTCTCTATCCTGAACGTGGAACTTGGTGGTACGTTTTACGATTTTACCGTAAAGCGGATGCTTTACACGACGCTCAACAGCAACCACACAAGCTTTCTGCATCTTATCGCTTACGACGCGGCCGCGGAGAGTGCGAGCCACTTTGGCAGCGGTATTCTGAGTTTCAGACATTTTGCACTCCTCTACTTGGCGCTTTCAGCGCGAAGTTTTTCAGAAATAATAGTGTTAACGCGCGCAATATCGCGACGGACCTTTCTTACGTCATCAGTCTTCTGTAAAGAACCAGTCTTTAACTGAAAACGAAGATTGAACTGTTCGCGCTGAAGACCTGAGAGCTCGCTCTTCAGTTCTTCAACTGATTTGTTACGTAACTCGCTAGCCTTCATTAGATCACCGCCTTGGTTACAAAAGTAGTGGTAACTGAGAGCTTGGCTGCAGCAAGACGGAAAGCCTCACGAGCAGTAGCTTCAGGAATACCGCCAATCTCAAAGAGGACTTTGCCGGGCTGAATCGGGCAAACCCAGTATTCAACTGAACCCTTACCTTTACCCATACGAACACCGAGTGCTTTCTGAGTAATAGGCTTGTCCGGGAATACGCGAATCCAAACTTTACCGGCACGTTTCATTTCACGGGTAAAAGCACGACGTGCAGCTTCGATTTCACGAGCAGTGATCTGACCGCGTGAAGTTGCCTTTAAGCCGAACTCACCGAAAGAAACTTCGTTTCCGGTATAGGCCAAACCTTCGTTACGGCCTTTTTGAGTCTTGCGATATTTAGTACGCTTAGGTTGTAACATTTATTCTCCCTCCCGTTACTCGGCAGCCTTGGCTTCAGCAGCCGGAGCAGCTTCAGCAGCGGGCTTCTTTGCAGCGGCGGAAGCACCACGGCCGCGACGGCCGGTGCGTGCACCGTTGTCATCACGACGACGTTTGCGACTTGCAGGAGCTGCGGCGTTGTTACGATCTTCAGGCTCTTCCTGAGTTAAAGGCAAATTGCCTAAAACTTCACCCTTGAAGATCCAGACTTTAACGCCAATCACACCGTAAGTGGTTACGGCTTCAGAGATGGCGTAGTCAATGTCGGCACGAAGAGTATGGAGAGGTACGCGACCTTCACGAAGCCACTCGGAACGAGCGATTTCGGCACCGCCCAAACGTCCTGAAACTTCAACTTTAATGCCCTTAGCACCGACGCGCATGGCGTTCTGAATTGCCTTCTTCATGGCGCGGCGGAACATTACACGACGCTCAAGCTGGGAAGCAATTGAATCTGCAACTAATTTAGCATCAAGATCAGGCTTGCGAACTTCGCTGATGTTAACCTGAGCAGGAACTCCGGCGATTTCAGCAATCTTCTTGCGCAGTTTTTCTACGTCTTCGCCTTTCTTACCGATAACAATACCCGGACGAGCAGTGTGAATGGTTACACGGATGCTCTTTGCCGGACGATCAATAACGATCTTTGATACAGAATCGTTCTTAAGTTCTTCAAACAAATATTTACGAACGGCAGAATCGCTCTTAATATTGGCCGGGAAATTCGCGGTTGATGCGTACCAGACCGATGAATAAGGCTTGGTAATGCCGAGTCTTATTCCAATGGGATTAACTTTCTGACCCATCTTATGCTCCTGTTAACGCTCAGCAACGTATACGGTGATGTGAGAGGTACGCTTAACAATGCGATCTGCACGGCCTTTAGCACGCGGCATAATACGCTTTAAGGACGGACCTTCATCAACCAGGATACGAGAAACAAACAGACGATCAGCATCTAAAGACTGATTCTGCTCCGCATTTGATACAGCTGACTGAACAACCTTGTAAATCAACTGTGCAGCCTTGCGCGGGCTGAACTTAAGTAAATTCAAGGCCTTGTCAACAGGCATTCCGCGTACTTGATCAGCGACCAAACGGGTCTTCTGAGCGGAGCTTCTTGCATAACGATGTACTGCTTTAACTTCCAACATTTAGCTCACTCCTACTTAGCTGCTGCAGCTTTCTTATCAACTGCGGCATGACCGCGGAAAGTACGGGTCGGGGCGAATTCGCCCAGTTTGTGACCTACCATTTCGTCAACAATGTAAACCGGTACATGCTGACGACCGTTGTGGACGGCGATAGTCATACCGATCATGGCAGGTACGATCATTGAGCGGCGGGACCAGGTCTTGATCGGCTTTTTGTCGCCGTCATTCATGGTCTGCTCAACTTTCTTCAGTAAGTGCTCGTCAATAAACGGCCCTTTCTTCAGAGAACGTGGCATGTTATATCCTCAGTTAACTGTTAACGATGGCGAATAATGTACTTCTCAGTACGCTTATTCTTGCGGGTCTTGAAGCCCTTGCAAGGAGTACCCCAAGGCGAACGAGGCTGAATGCCCTTGTTACGGCCTTCACCACCACCATGCGGGTGATCGATAGGGTTCATTGCCATACCGCGAACGGTAGGACGTACACCGCGCCAGCGGTTAGCACCGGCTTTACCTAACTGACGAAGCATGTGTTCGCTGTTGCCGATTTCACCGATAGTTGCACGACCGTTGGCCAATACGCGGCGCATTTCGCCTGAACGCATACGCAAAGTGACATATTCACCTTCGCGAGCCAAAAGCTGGCAGTAAGAACCGGCAGAACGGGCAAACTTTGCACCTGCACCGGGAACTAATTCAACTGCGTGAATGTTAGTGCCGAGCGGAATATTGCGCATCGGGAGGCAATTGCCGACTTTAATTTCAGCGCTGTCGCCGGACATAATCTTATCGCCGACTTTAAGTCCTTTAGGAGCAAGGATATAACGACGCTCGCCGTCAGTATAAAGAACCAAAGCGATATGAGCTGAGCGATTAGGATCATACTCAAGACGCTCAACACGGGCTTCAATTCCGTCCTTCTGACGCTTGAAATCGATTAAACGATAACGCTGCTTGTGACCGCCACCGATGTGACGAGTTGAAATATGACCGTAGTTATCACGACCGCCGGTCTTGCGCTTCTCAACAACGAGTGGAGCGAAAGGACCGCCCTTCCATAAGTCAAAAGACTTAATCTGGATAACGTGACGACGACCTGCGGAAGTAGGCTTAGCTTTAATAATAGCCATTATTTGCTCTCCTTCTCAGCCGGTGCTGCAGTAAGATCAATGTTCTGATCAGGCATTAAAGTAACATAAGCCTTTTTCCAATCAGAGCGACGTCCAATACCGTGAACGGTACGACGTGACTTACCCTGCATATTGAGGGTACGAACAGCCTTAACCTTAACATTGAAAATGTTTTCAACGGCAGCTTTGATTTCTTTCTTGTTTGCGTTCGGAAGAACCTTAAATACTACGGTATTGCCCTTTTCAGCCAACATGGTTGCCTTTTCAGACACAACCGGAGCACTCAAAACTTCCATAATACGTGCTTCATTGAACATCATTTGAGCATCTCCTCAACCTTCTTAACTGCGGCTTCGGTCATAACAACTTTGTCGAAGTTGATAAGGTTAATGGGATTGAACTCAGCGGTGCCCGGCTGGCAAACCTCAACCTTGTAAAGGTTGCGGGATGCGAGGAACAAATCGCTGTCAAATTCGCCGTTTACAATTAATACATTCTTTAAGTCAAGCTCTTTGAGCTTAGCGACTAAAGTCTTGGTCTTGTGATTTTCAAGTTTGAAATCGCCGACAACTAAGAGGCGATCCTCACGGACCAACTGTGACAAAATGCTGCGCATTGCAACGCGATACATCTTGCGGTTGACTTTCTGAGTCCAATCCTGCGGCTTGGCAGCAAAAATGGTGCCGCCTGCACGCCACAGAGGTGAACGAGAAGATCCGGCACGAGCGCGACCGGTACCTTTCTGACGGAACGGCTTCTTGCCGCCGCCTGAAACTTCAGAACGGGTCTTTTGCGCTTTGGTTCCGGCACGAGCGGTACTCTGGTATGCAACTACTACCTGATGTACCAGCGCCTCATTGAACTCGCGACCGAAAGTGCTCTCTGACACTTCCAGGCCCTTGTCGGCGCCAATCATCTTTAATTCCATGTTTCTTTACCCCAGGTTAAGCTTTAACACTTGGCCTTACAATCAGATCGCCGTTGTTGGCACCGGGAACGGCACCCTTAACGAGGAGCAGATTGCGCTCAGAGTCGACGCGGACGAGGTCAAGGCACATAACAGTAACGCGCTCGTTGCCCATACGGCCAACCATCTTCTTGCCCTTAAATACACGGCCCGGAGTCTGGTTCTGACCAGTAGAACCCGGAACACGGTGGGAACGTGAGTTACCGTGGGTAAAATCTTGAGTACGGAAGTTATAACGCTTAACAGTACCAGCAGTGCCCTTACCTTTTGACTGGCCGGTGACATCTACTTTCTTAACATCCTTGAAAGCGTCTACTTTAATCTCAGAACCAACCTGATAAGCTTCAAGCTCGGAAGGCTCAAGACGGAACTCCCATAAGCCACGACCTGCAGCAACGCCGGTCTTAGCAAAGTGACCAATTTCAGCCTTGGTCATGCGGCTGGTCTTGCGTTCGCCAGTAGTAACCTGAATAGCGCAGTAGCCATCAGTTTCGATATTTTTGATCTGGGTAACGCGGTTTGCCTCAACCTGAATGACGGTGACAGGTACGGACTTGCCATCCTGATTAAAAACACGGGTCATTCCAAGCTTGCGGCCGATTAAACCGATTGACATTGTACTATTCCCCCTCGTTAGCGAAGGCTGATCTGAACATCTACACCGGCAGCGAGATCGAGACGCATTAAAGCATCAACGGTCTTCTCAGTCGGCTCCACGATGTCTACTAAACGCTTGTGAGTACGAATTTCGTACTGATCACGGGCATCTTTATTAACATGTGGGGAGATGAGGATGGTGTAGCGCTCCTTACGGGTAGGGAGCGGGATCGGACCACGAACCTGAGCGCCGGTGCGCTTGGCAGTCTCAACGATTTCAGCAGTGGAGTGATCGATAAGTCTGTGATCGTAAGCCTTGAGGCGGATCCTGATTCTTTGGTTCTGCATTACAGACTCCATTATTTATAAAAAGAACATGTAAACACCCGCCTTCTCATCTATTCCGTTTAAAAACGTTTTCAACAAGAGGAGGTGAAACAAAACAATTCCCCCAAAATCAGGGGGAGTCTCTTCAGCCGCATTATAAAAATGTAGGGCTGGCGTCGTTTCTAACCTGCATTTATGCGCAAGGCAACGACAAAGTGCAATTATTTTACTCTTTTTTTTATTTGTAGCAAGTTTTTTTTGCAAAAAGCACCTGTAAATGTTTTTAAAACGTTCAGAAAATCTATCTCGATTTAAAAAAAGTATTTAACAGACAGCGTCCTGTAAAGCCTGAAGCTGAGGATTTAAAATGCCAAACAGCAATACTGTCATCGTCAGCATTAGCGGACACATTCAAACTCACTTCTTTAAGGTTTTTCCGGTTCTCCTATTATTTTGCTCCAATCTATTGAGCTTCCCTACATCTGTTACCTGACAATATTTTTAGCAGTAAAAAAGCCAGACTTAAAACTGAACATCCACTGCGCGAAGATCTTCTACTTAAAGAGCAGAGGTTAAACAGATGAACTTTTTTGAAAAACTGAAAAATAACTTCAGTTTTCTTATAATGGCTGCGGAGGAAAAAACATGACGGATTTAATTTTACCTGCCGACTTCGGAAATACCCCAAAAAAGGACTTACTGCTGCCTGATGGTTTTACATCTTTAGTAATACACTGCTGCTGCGCCCCATGTGCCGGAGCAATGTTTGAATGCTTTAAAGTACATAATATAAAACCGTTCGTATTTTTCTTTAACCCAAACATTCATCCGCAAGCTGAATATGTTAAGCGTCGAGATGAACTTATAAAGCTCTGCACCCTCCTGAATTTCCCCGTTACAGTAGGAGATTATGAACCGCGCAAATGGTTTGACGCTATAAAAGGCCTTGAACAAGAACCGGAACGCGGTCAAAGATGCAGTGTTTGTTTTGCCTTTCGCCTTAGCGCAACAGCACTCTTTGCAAAAGAAGTAGGAGCTACGCATTTTACGACAACCTTAGCCACGTCAAGGTGGAAAAATAAAGCGCAAATCGATGATGCCGGATTTAAAGCACAAAGTTTCGTAAACGACGAAGTGAAATACTGGGCTAAGGACTGGAGGAAGAAAGGAATGGTGACGCGCCGCGATGCCTTAGTTAAAAAATTTAATTTTTATAATCAGCAATACTGCGGCTGCGTCTTCAGTAAAGAAAATACGGCGTACCAAAAATAATAAAGCTACATTTCTTTAAACGCCGTACATGGAGCGATATTTCTCCATTTCAGGCAAATGCTCTTTTAACTTAGGATCGCTTTCAATATATGTAAGCAAATCAACGAAGCTGACAATTGAAATAACCTTAATACCTAAAGATTCTTCAGCTTCCGTAATTGCACTCTTATCTCCCTGCCCTTTTTCCATACGGTTTAAAGCGATTAAGGCACCTTTAAAATTAGCTCCGGAATTTTTAATAATCTCAGCTGATTCGCGGATGGCCGTACCGGCAGTAATGACGTCGTCTATAAGCAGAACATCTCCTTTTAAAGGAGATCCTACAAGATTTCCTCCCTCGCCGTGATCTTTTGCTTCCTTACGGTTGAAGCACCAGGGTACGTTTACATTATGTTCGCAGCTTAAAGCCATGGCGGTTGCACAAGCAAGAGGAATTCCTTTATATGCAGGTCCGAACAAAACATCAAAATTGATTTTAGAATCAATTAAAGCATGAGCGTAACAAGAGCCTAACGTAGCTAAATCTGCACCGGTACAAAAACCGCCGGCATTAAAAAAATACGGACTGACTCTTCCTGACTTGAGAACGAAACGACCGAATTTAAGAACTCCTTTATTTAAGGATAATTCAATAAATCTGCGCTGATATTCCTGCATTAGGCACTCCTTTTTCGACTTTGCAAAAGTTTGTCGCACATTCTAACAAATACGGCAAAACTAAAAAACTGATTACATAGTCACTTTGTAAATGGTAAATTATTCCAAGCTGTTTTCATCAAATAAAAAGCATATTATGCGGCCTGCCGCACTTTAAGGAGAACAGATGAGCTGCATTAAAAGCATGACCGGTTTTGCTTCCTTACGTAAAAACGGTAATACCGGATCAATTGCCATTGACTTAAAATCAGTTAACTCACGTTATTTTGAAGTAACTTTTAAATTACCGGACGGACTTAAAAGCCTTGAGGGAAAACTCAGGGAAATATTAAAGCAACAAGCTCCGCGCGGTAAATTTGAATGCCTTATTCGCTTTACTCCCAAAGAAAGCTCAGGCCTTGAATTCAATCATGATCTGATAAAAACCTTAGTTGATGCTGCAAACGAGATCAACAAGCTTGCAAATAACGCTTGTCTTAACCCCATCGATATTCTTAATTTTCCCGGTGTTATTGTGGAAAGCGGCAGTATGCAGTCTGAAATTGAAAAAGAGATCACCGAAGCCTTTTATGAAAACCTTTTAGAATTCAACAAAAATCGTGAAAGCGAAGGACAAAGACTGGCAAAGGTTTTGTTTAATAAACTGGAACTCATTGAAGCACAGCTTGTTACCGTTAAAGAAAATCTTGATTCCCTTACCGCACTTGAGCGTGAAAAAATAAAAAGCAAACTTGAAAAACTCAATCTGGATATAAAAATAAACCCGGATCTGATTGAGCAAGAGGTAGTACTGCAGGCCCAAAAAAGCGATATAGCAGAAGAATACGATCGCTTGCAATCCCACATAAAAGAAGTCAGAAAAATTCTGCAAACTGGAGGAAGCTGCGGAAAGCGCCTTGATTTTATGATGCAGGAGTTTAACCGAGAAGCAAACACCATGGCCTCAAAAGCATCGTCGCTTAACATTACATCTGTTGCCGTGGAGCTTAAAGTCCTGATCGAACAAATGCGCGAACAAGTACAAAATATTGATTAAGCTGTTTAGATCTTCCCCTTAAATTCTTTAATTTAAGGGGAAAGGATTAATCAATACCGTACTCGTTTTGACTTAATATACTTATTTTCTTAAAAATCCGTTTAAACAAATACGGAACCCCGTCAGAACCGCGGCGCTGCATCTCTTCCATAACTGCAAGAGCCAATCCCGGTTTACTTTGCTTATGGATCGCAAGTTCGATGATTTTATCAACAGATGTTCCTTTTCTTAAAGGTCCGCTTATTCCCGAGCAACGCAAAAACACATCCTGGTAACCGTTGTTATAAAGATAATGTTCTATATCCAAATGCGGCAAAACCGTTAAATGATCTTTGGCGCTTTTTCCTCCGACAAACGAAGTTACCGTCTGTGCATATTTTTTGCCTGCATCATCGCCGTCGGTTAAGACAAAGAAAGAAATACCTAACTGTCTTGCAAGCTTCATTAAAGGATGTAAACCGCATTGAGCAAACTCAACCGGACGGATGCCGTTGCAATAAAGACTTATGCCAAGCAATGAAGCAATTTGAGTCATAAGCCAGATTTCAGTCTCTCCCTCAACCAGAATCCAGCAGCGGGCAAATAAAGTATTCGGTCGGTTAATGCGAATATGAAACGCGATGCGTCGTAAATCCTCAGCATTATATGAACGTTCATTAACTTTATAACAGCGCGTATCGTAATATTGTTTGCACAAGCGGCGCAAAACCCTAAGCGGTGCTGCTGTAAGCAAATCGCTTGAATTGGTAGTCACTATTTTCTGCAACGGAATAGAATCTATTATTGACCACAATGACAAAAGCAAAGACGGATGGAAACGTCCTTCAATATCCTCTACGATTAAAATGGGTCGCGCTGCATCATCATATTGATAATCCTTATTGGCAACAAGAAGCGCTCCTGTTAATAAACTTATAAGCAGCTTCGTTTTATTCATTCCGGGCTGATTTAAAGTTCGTTTTAAATTATTTAAGCTCTCAATTGTAACCGGACGATTTACCATATCTTTAATACTGCGCGGATGCTCGCGGTTATCCGGTAAATAATGACTGTTTGAATTAACCAGGTATTTTGAAGTAACAGCTCTTAAAGTAGAAATTGATTTAACAATATCATCAGCTCTTGTACCTGACTCTCCGCTTAGCATGGAAAAAGCCTTTACCAGGTCTTTTACGTCCCCGTTTTCATCTTCACATTTATTTTCTAAATTAAAAGCCATTCGCCCGTCGCGCAAACGCAAAATCGGATTTAAGCGAATAAGTTTTTTAATAAGCGTATGCTGATTACACTCGATACACTGCAGATTTTCATTAAGAAGACTGTGCTTGGTAATAAACTTTCCGTTTTCATCAGTATAAGCCTCAGCTCTCCAATGAATGCGATACACTCCGTCAGGATAATAAGCACAGGCCTCCTGTAGTAATTCCTTGCATTGCTTGTTTTCTTTCCCTAAAGAGTTTTCAGCAAAAAATAAATCGACAATAAGTTTATCGGCATTATCATGAAAAGTATCTTCTTCCATAAAACTTAAATTTTCATTTAAATAAGAAATACTTTCCGAATTCAAAGGGTATTGATCCAAATCAAAGGGCAGCTCATCCTGAAAATCAGGAGCTACCAAAGAGTCATCTTCAGATGAATAAGGAGCTCTGCGTTTAATTTGGTGAGTGTTTTCCCGCTTATTGCGCGAAGCTTCAATTGCCTTATCTTGAACTTCATTAGTATCTATGAGATTGTCAACCAAAAGACGAATTGGAATATACAGATCGCTTTTTTCAAATTGACAAAGTTTCTCACCGGTGCCGAGCATCATCCATAAAGCACTTAATAAAGATGACTTTCCCCAAGAGTTTTCACCGATGAGAACCGAAGAATCTTCTTCAAAATTGATCTTTAAATGACGTATTCCGCGAAAATTGAAAATTTCGGCTGTTTCAAGATACATACAATTGCCTTTTTATTTTTATTAATTCATCTTGTTTTTATACAAGATTTTTAAGTATTGGCAATTTTTATGCTCTTAAAAAGTGACGAAAGCCGAGGTTTAGAGCCTCGGCTAAAAAAATTACTTACGCCTCCAAGTAGTTCCCGACGGACCGTCTTCAAGAACTATTCCCATCGCAGTAAGCTTATCGCGAGCAGCATCAGCTGCTTTAAAATCTTTACGCGCTCTTGCATCCTTTCGCTCTTGAATCAAAGCTTCAATAACCGAAACTTCGTCATTATCGGATGATTCTGCTCCTTTTAAGAAAGATGACGGGTTCTGATATAAAATTCCAAGAACCGATCCTAACTCTACCAACCTTCCTGCAAGCTTGGCTTTAGTCTCTCCTTCTTCTTTATTAACGGCTTTAGCTAAATCAAAGAGTACAGCCATGGCGCCCGGAGTATTAAAATCATCATCCATAAGTTCTTTAAAGCGTTTAGTGTACTCATCTTCACCTTCGGCTTTAACCGGAACCACGTCGCGCAATGCAGTATACAAGCGAGCAAGCGAAGCTTTAGCTTTATCCAGATTTTCCTGTGTATAGTTAAGGGGACTGCGATACTGCGCTGACAGCAGGAAGAAGCGGATTGTCTCTGCATCATAATGCTCAAGCACATCACGAATCGTAAAAAAGTTATTCAATGACTTGGACATTTTTTCATGATTAATCATAACCATGCCCGAGTGCATCCAATAATTTACGTATTTGCTGTGACATGCGCAGCAGCTTTGAGCTATTTCATTTTCATGATGCGGAAAAATAAGATCAGATCCGCCGCCGTGAATATCAAAATTCTCTCCTAGGTACTTAAGGTTCATTGCTGAACATTCAATATGCCAGCCGGGACGACCGTCTCCCCACGGAGAACTCCATGAAGGTTCACCGGGTTTTGACATCTTCCATAAGACAAAATCAAAAGGATTGCGTTTGGTTTTCTCAATTTCGATACGGGCTCCGGCTTCAAGCTCTTCAAGATTCTGACCTGACAGTCTTCCGTATTGCTTGAAAGTATCAATAGCGAACATCACATCACCGTTATCGGCGACATATGCATTGCCGTTATCAATAAGTCTCTGTACTAAAGCAATAATTTCAGGAATAGTTTCGGTAGCACGCGGCTCTTCATCAGGACGCATAATATTTAAAGCATCAAAATCTTTATGCATCTCAACGATAAAATTCTCAGCAAGCTCTTTAGCGCTGACCTTACGCTCATGGGCACGTTTTATGATTTTATCGTCAATATCGGTAATATTGCGAATATAGCGAACTTTATAGCCGCGATAACGCAAATAACGCACCACCATATCAAAATTTACGAAGGTACGCGCATGTCCTATATGGCATAAATCATATACGGTCACACCGCAGACATACATGCCGATCTGGCCTTCATTTATCGGTTTAAATTCTTCTTTTTTACGTGAAATAGTATTATGGATTTGCAACATCGGCCATCTCTCTCTATTATATAAATCTATGCCGCTCATTTTAGCGAAGTATTAAATACAAGGTAAGAATATTATGATACTTTTAAAAACCAATCTCGGCGATATCAAAATTGAACTTGATTATGATAAAGCTCCTGTAACTGCTAAAAACTTTGAAGATTACGTCCAACAGGGCCACTATGACGGAACTATTTTCCATCGCGTCATCAAAGGCTTTATGATTCAGGGCGGCGGTTTTACTAGCGATTTTGAACAAAAACCTACCATGGATCCGATTAAAAACGAAGCCAACAACGGACTTGAAAATGTTCGCGGATCTATTGCTATGGCCCGTACCAGCGACCCGCATTCGGCAACTGCACAATTTTTCATCAACACCGTTGATAACGACTTCTTAAACTTCCGTTCAAAAGACACTATGGGCTGGGGTTACTGTGTCTTCGGTAAGGTCGTTGAAGGCATGGATGTAGTTGATAAAATCGAAGGCACCCGTACCTCCACCCGCGGTTTCTTCCGTGATGTACCGGTTGAAGATATCGTAATTGAGTCGGCAAAAATCGTTGACTAAATAAAAGGCGGCTTAAGTGGCTCTATACGTAATTGCCGACTTGCATTTAAGTGCAGAAAACAAACGCTTATGTTCTGCTTTTGCCGCTTTTTTAAATAAACTCCAAAAAGGAGATCGCCTGATCATTTCAGGCGATTTTTTTAACTTTTTCGTAGGAATCGATCCGTCCGACAGTTGTCAAAAATTCATAAAACAAACTTTACTATCAGCAAAACAACGCAATATTGATGTCTTTTTCCAGCACGGCAACCGTGATTTTTTGATATCGCAAAAGGATGCAGAATTCTTTAATTTCACTTTACTGCCTGAAATATATGTAGACGAAACCGGACCTGAGCCCTGCCTTATTATGCACGGTGATAACCTTTGTTCTAACGACGAAAAATATCAAAAATTCAAAGCAATCACTAAAAAAAAGTGGATAAGAAATCTGTTTTTTATGCTGCCGTTATTTATCCGTAAAAAAATTGCGGTAAAACTGCGCGACGACAGTCAAAAGCTGACAAGCATAGGAAGAGATCCGCTGATTTACGGCTTGGTTCCGGCTACCATTGAAAAGTTTCTTGCTGACAACAATTGCGCAATAATCATTCACGGACATCTGCATCAATACGGCTTACACTATAGTGAAACTCCCCATGAAAAACAAAGACTAGCTTTGGGAGACTGGGGAGAATTCTACAGTTTTGTCAAAATAGACGGCAACGGATTTTACCTTTTAAGGTATTCGCTTGACGAACTTTTCAGCTGAGCATTTACTTATTGCTTTAAATCCTTAGAGCTTTGGGCAACCTGGTTTGGCGTCATGTACTCAAGAGATGAATTGACAAACTGCATTGCGCTGTTGGCGCCTACAGGTTGAACCAAGAGCATCCTCTCCCCGTCTTTATTCACCTCTTTTAGCATAATCTGCTTTTTTTCACCTGCAAGCAGCTGCACGACAACCGTTTCATCTTTAGTTACTTTTACAAGATTCACGGGAATAGGATCAGAGCCTACTTCTCCTACATAAGGAACACCTTCAGTCAGCTGAACAACAAATTTAATATCACGACCTAAAAAGTCTTGAGTAAGCCAAATTCCTGAAACATAAGCAGCAGGAGTATCCGGCAGTTCCAGCATATCGTCAGGGATATACCCAAAATCATCAGCGTCATAGGTTCCGAAATCATAGATTCCTGCATTTGCGCTTATACAAACACTTGCTGCAGCGCACAAAGCAAACAGCTTAGATCTAAATTTCATCCATTAATCTCCTTAATTTACAGTAAAGCCTTAACTTTATCGCTTTTTGTTTATATAACATTTTGTGCCAAGATAATCCTTTAGCTAAAGCTCATTTTCTATACGAAAAATCCAATTAATGCGCATCTCCCCAATTCTGCCCGATACCGATACCGGCAAGCAACGGAACATCCAAGGTCACGGCGTTTTCCATCAGCTCTTTTATTTTGGCAGTTGCCTCATCTAAAAACTCATTTTTTACTTCAAAAACAAGTTCATCATGTACTTGCAAAATCATACGGACGGTATCGGCAGGCAGGGACGTAATCCATTTTTCTATTGCTATCATGGCAATTTTAATAATATCTGCAGCACTACCCTGCATCGGAGCATTAATTGCGGCGCGCTCTGCTCCGGTTACCGCAATGCGATTTGTAGAATTTATACCGGGAAAATCAATTCGCCTGCCTAAAATCGTTTCTACGTAACCGTGCTCATGAGCAAATTTCTTGATGCTGTCCATATAATCACGGATTTTAGGATAACGGGTAAAATAACAATCAATGTAAGCTTTTGCCGCTTTAAACGACAAACCGGTCTGAGCTGATAAACCGTGAGCTCCCATTCCGTACATCAACCCGAAATTAGTGGCCTTGGCACGAGAGCGTTCCTCTCCGGTTACCTCGTTTATATCTTTACCTAAAACTTCTGCTGCTGTCGCTTTATGAATGTCATAACCTAATTTAAACGCTTTAATCAAATTAGGATCTTTTGCAATATGGGCAATAAGCCTTAGCTCAATTTGTGAATAATCTGCCGACACTAAGGTATACCCCTGCGGAGCAATGAAAGCTTTTCTGATAAGTTTTCCTTCATGAGTTCTTGCCGGGATATTTTGTAAATTAGGATCGGAAGAAGATAATCTTCCTGTGGTAGTACCTGCCTGATTGAATGAAGTATGAATGCGCCCCGTACGCTTGGAAATTAAAAGCGGCAGCTTTTCAGTATATGTGCCGATAAGCTTTGATACCGATCTAAAACGCAGTACCAGATTTGCAATATCGTACATAGGAGCTATCTCAGTTAACACATCCTCAGCCGTTGAGTACTGTTTATTACCGTTTTTATCTACCTTGACTTTTTTAGGATACGGAATGGCAAGACTTTCAAATAATACGTTTCCAAGCTGTTTGGGAGATGCAATATTAAATTCTTGTCCTGCGGCTGCATAAATATCTTTTTGTACAGCCTGCAGCTCTGATTTTAATACTTCAGTCTGGCGATAAAGCTCATCTGCACTTACAAGAGCACCGACGCGTTCCATATCAAACAAAACACTAAGGCACGGCATCTCCAAATTAAACAAAATATCGTTAGCCTTACCTTCATCTTTAATCTTAGGCAAAAGAACGTTAAACAGACGCAAAGCAACTTCAGAGTCTTCTCCTGAATAAGCACAAGCTATATCAACAGGAACATTGTCAAAAGTCACTGACTTACTGCCGCTTCCTGCCACATCTGAGTATTTTATTGTTTTATAAGATAAATATTTTTCAGCTAAATTATCAAGAGCACATGACTGAACCGAATCTAAAAGATGCGCCATCAGCATGGTATCAGCATAAACGCCTTTTACTGCAGAAAGTCCTGCAAAATATAAAACCAATAAATCAAATTTAACGTTATGTCCGATTTTCTTAATCTTAGGATCGGCAAATACCGGAGCAAGCTTTGCAAAAACATCATCCTTTGCAAGCTGTACGGGAGCTCCTAAATAAGCGTGGGCAAGCGGCAAATAAAAAGCTTCTTTTTCTTCAACGGAAAAAGAAACTCCGACCAAAGTACAGTCTTCAGGATGCAAGGAAGTCGTTTCAGTATCAAAAGCAAATAAGCCTTTATTTTTTATTTTTTCAATTAATGCATCCAGCTTGGCTATAGTATCAATAAGATTAAATTTACTGCCGCGGCTTTTATGGTCGCTTAAAACGCCTGCAGAAAAATCTGTTTGAGATTGAACTTGCGCTTTTACATCCGCAGTCGGTACAGCAGAGTCTTTTGTTTTTTCTTCAAAGTCTAAAGGTTCCTGAGCCTCTTCCGCATAGAGTTTTGCAAATTCAAGTTCTTTATAAATATTTAAAAGATCTTCCTTATTTTTCTTCGGTACGGTTAAATCTTCAATGGCGATCGGCAGATCCACATCCGTCTTAATAGTAGCCAATGTATAAGAAAGACGAACATCTTCGATGTGCTCTTCAAGTTTAGCGGCAAAAGTTTTGGCCCCGCGAAAAGATAAAGAGGCAATTTCTTCTCGCTTACTAAAAATGTCTTCTATTCCGCCTAACGAATTAATTAAAGTTTTAGCCGTAACGTCGCCGACTCCCGGCATGCCGGGAATATTATCCGAACTGTCACCTTTTAACGCCAAGAAATCAATAATATGACAAGGCGGAACTCCGTATTTTTCCATTACCCCCTTTTCATCATAAACATGATCGTTCATCGTATCGATTAAGGTGACTTTATCATTTACAAGCTGCGCCAGATCCTTATCACCGGTACAAATTAAAGAAGAAAATCCCAAGCTTTGAGCCTTTTTGGCGTATGAACCTAAAACATCATCTGCCTCCACTTTAGGAACGATGATTAAAGGAAGACCCATGGCTTTCACAATACGATGTACATAGTCCACCTGAATTCTCAGATCTTCAGGCATCGGAGGACGATTGCTCTTATATTCAGGATATAAATCGGAACGGAAGCTCTTTCCTTTAGCATCGAAAACGACTGCAATTTTATAACCTGCATATTGCTTTAAGAGCTTTTTAAGCATATTGGTAATAATAAGGACCGCTCCGGTCGGCACTCCGCTTTTAGTAGTAAACCCCCGTTTTGCAGCATAAAAAGCACGATATAAAAATGAAGATCCGTCAATAAAAATCAGGCAAGAATTAGCGTTCATAAAAATTCCTTAAATTATTTTCTTCATTTTACAAAGTTCATGTACAATTTACCTGCATTTTTTCCTGCGCTTGAGCGCTTAACTGTTTCTTAAGTATGCTTATGCCAAAAATTTCACCTACTTTATGTAAACTGCTGTCCTGGCACATTTTCATTATTGTGCTTAGCAACTATGCAGTGCAAATCCCGATGAACTGTTTCGGGATCACCTCAACCTGGGGTACCTTTACTTACCCCTTTATATTTATCACTACGGACTTAACCGTCAGAATCTACGGCCCGCATCTTGCGCGCAAAGTTATTTTTGCAGCGATGATCCCGGCATTAATCGCTTCGTATTTTGTCGGAACGCTTTTTGCTCAGGGACAGTATCAAGGTCTTGATTCCCTTACTGATTTCAGTCTATTCGTCTTCAGAATTTCTGCTGCGTCATTCAGCGCTTATGTAATAGGACAAATTGCTGATATTTTAGTCTTTTCAAGATTACGTCGTCTAAAGCAATGGTGGCCTGCTCCTGCTTGCTCTTCAGTTGCAGGAAACGTACTTGATACCTTCGTCTTTTTCTCAGTTGCTTTTTATCAGTCTCCTGATCCTTTTATGGCAGCAAATTGGGTAGATATAGGTATCTTTGACTGCACGGTAAAAATTCTGTGCAACGTCATATTATTCGTACCGCTGTACGGACTTATCCTTTCATATCTTGCAAAATTTGTTTTCAAACGCCCTTTAACCGCAATCGGCGCTTAATTTTAATTAAGTAAGCGCGGGAAAATGCTCAAAATTCGCAGTTTGGTTTCCGCTGTCAAACTGCAGTGCTAAAATAAATTCCAGTTTTTATATCCCACTATAGGAAAAAGAAATGAGCGACAAAGTCTTACACATTACCGACGATCAATTCGAAGCTGAGGTTATCAAATCAGACAAGCCGGTTTTAGTCGACTTCTGGGCACCGTGGTGCGGTCCGTGCAAAATGGTCGGTCCGATCATCGAATCTTTAGCAGAAAAAATGGACAACGTAAAATTCTGCAAAGTAGATATCGACCAAAATGTTGAATGGGCCAGCAAACTCAAAGTAATGAGTATCCCGACTATGGTTATTTATAAAGACGGCGAAGTAATGGCCTCCCAGATTGGAGCATTGCCTGAAGAAGAGCTGCGTCGTTTTATCGAAGCCAATATTTAATCAGCTTATGTAAGTTTAAAACAAAAAACTTACATGCAATTACTACCCCGCAAAAGGAGCTCTACAAAATAGAGTTCACAAAAGTGGGGTAAGTTTTTTCAAGTTAGCTATATCATATTAAATACGTATTTAAATCAAAACCTAAAAAGCATTTCACATTCAGCATAGCAGCTGTAAACCATCTATACTTTTTTTAAATCGCCAAGTAAAAGTTTATAGGAAGGGTGCATTAGACCTGTAGGCTTATAAAAACTTGTGCCTATACATTTAAATCCAAGTTTTAGTAAAACTTTTTGCGATGCAAGATTGTGAGGATGATGTCCTGCAATCAATTCTTTTACTTTAAGCTTAGCTGCAACATATTTAATTACCTCATCTGCCGCCTCAAAAGCCAAACCTTTGTGCCAAAACTGCGGACGTAAATGAAATCCTAACTCATAACTTTCTTTTAGTCCGGGCCTTAAACCGCAGCAACCTATAAGGTTATTAGAGGCAAGATCAAATAACGGCCAATATTGAACTTTAAAACTGTAATAATTTTCTATTTCCGTCTGTAAGCGCTGCTCTATATCCCTTTCACTAAAGCGACCGGATGCACAAATAAACTGCGTGACGCAAGGATCTCCCCACAATAATTTTGCCAAAAACAAATCATTGTCCTGCCACAAAGAAAAACCGATTCTTCCTGTCGACAAAAAGTAATTCCGCATTATATCTTCCCCCTAATAAGAGGATACTTTTATTAAAAACATTAGAACAAATTTTAAAATTAAATTTGCAGTTATTTACAGCAAAGCTTAAGATCTTTCTAACTTCTTTCAACCTATTTGATAATTATGAAAAATATTCTTCTTTTATGCGGCGGAGACGGTGCCGAGCATCAAATTTCCTTAATTTCGGCAGATTTTATTGAGAAAAAAATCAATGAAATCGGCGAATATAATGTAATAAGAGCCGAAATTCATAACAAAAAATTTATCCTTAAAGACGGTACTGCCGGATATTTTGACAAGGATTCCCGCTTTGTCACAGGCAGCGATTGTTTAGATATTTATTGTGCCGTACCTTGCATTCACGGAGTACCGGGAGAAACCGGAGATATTCAATCATTTCTTGAAATCTTCAATATCCCTTATATCGGATGCAAAAGTGAAGCAAGTCATAATTGCTTTAATAAAATCACGACCAAGCTCTATTTAACGGCTCTTAATATCCCCAATACTCCATTTCTCATTGTTCCGCGCCAAGATGAGCTTTCTAAAGCCAATGCACTTAAAGCTTTCGATTCATGGCAGGATGTATATGTTAAAGCAGCAAGCCAAGGATCTTCTATCGGCTGCTATCATGTCACTAAAAAAGAAGATCTTTGGGACAGCGTCGTTGAGGCCTTTACCTTCTCTGAAGACGTAATCATTGAAAAAACCATAAAACATCGTGAACTTGAGTGTGCCGCTTACGAAATAGACGGTAATATTTACATCACCAATCCCGGCGAAATTATCATGCCTGATAATCTTTTCTATACTTTTGACGAAAAGTACAGTAAAGACAGCGGATCGGTTACCACTGTTGAACCGCAAAATTTAAGCGATGAAATCAAACAAATGATTCGTGATTATGCACGCAAGGCATATCTTGGATTAAAACTGCGTGACTTATCTCGCATTGATTTCTTCTTATCAGATCATAATGAAATTATCATTAATGAAATCAATACATTCCCGGGAATGACTCCAATCTCTATGTTCCCTAAACTTTTAGAGCACAACGGCCATCAAATGACGGAGTTTTTAAGACAAGCGATAGAACGGGCAGCAAGAAAGAAGAAATAAAAAAACAGATCTAGACTCGGGCGCAGCATACAAATCTGCGCCCTTCTTATTTGTAAAAACTAAGCTGAAGGCTCTGCCTTGTTTTCAACTTTTTCCTTTCGTACAAGACTTACTACATCAGCTGCCGACACGTCAGATAAACGCACAATAACAGGACGCTGACCTTGAAACAGGAAATTTTTACCGCTGCTGTCTTTATCCCCTAAAGCTTTAAAGAAAGCATCAATTTGGGTATTCAATTTGTCTGCTTTTTCCACTCTGAAATTAACGGAAAGAACCTGCCCGCCTTTAAGATAAATATTAAGCTGTTGGATATACTCTTCCATAAAATACTCCGTTTACTATAAATACACTTCGTAAAACTGAAATTAGAACTAAAATTTATATACACTATTTATTATTAACATGTAAAGTGAGAAGCAACCATTATGCCCGACGTATTCACTTTTATCAAAAAAAGATCAGCGGCTAAAACCCCG
>NZ_GL831076.1:478-7911 GCF_000188195.1 Succinatimonas hippei YIT 12066 | reverse complement strand
GATAATTAAAGATTGTTGATATTGCATAGGACTTTTTATCCTATGCTTGTGTTGCTTCTATGATTGTTGTACCAATGAAGGTACTTTTAAGACTTAAGATAGAATCTTTTATTTATTCCGTTTTTTGTTTAATCCTTATATAGAAAAATTCATTTTTTAAGTTTGCCGAAAAATCATTCACAATTCCTGTTGTTCGGAGCTCATATCTTTGATATTGAACGGATAAGCATATTTTTTCCATACGCTTTATCCATCCTGTCAACGGTAATAACAGTTCTGGTAGGAATGAATAATAATCTTGGAGTATTTGCAATATGCTTAATTGCCATATATAGCATATTGCTGACTAACACAGCATCAAGATAACTGCAGATAGTAGGTGGCACCTACCGTCAAAACAGTAAATTTAATGCTAATTAGTTTTAAATCTTAAGCTTCATTCCTTTTGGAATTACACGCTTTTTGAATAAGTAAGTAATTCTAAAAATATAGAAAATTGCAGCAGTGCTTAATCCGGCTGTGAAACCTATCCAAAAACCCATCGCCGCAAATTCTTTCTCGCCGATATAACCGTAAGCCAGGCAAATACCTAAAGGCATACCGACTATCCAGTAAGCAATAAAAGTTACGATAAAAATTGTTCTGGAATCTTTAAAACCGCGCAATATTCCTATAGATATGGCTTGGACTGTATCCGGAAGTTGATAAATAAGAAGAAATGTTAAAAGAGTGCTTGCTATAGCAGTAACTTCCTGATCTGAAGTATAAAGAGAAATAATGTAATCGCCGAATATTAAGATAATTGAAATAAAACAAAGTAAGACAAATATATCAATAGTATATACTCCTGTTGCCGTTCTTTGGGCACGATTCCAGTGTCTTGCACCCATGGCTTCACCTGTCCTTATCGTTGCTGCAGATGCGATAGACAACGGAACTATAAATAAAATACCTGAAACGTTAAGCGCTATTGAATGTCCTGCAACCATATTTGGACCGAAAGGACTTAAAAGGAAAGAAACGAGGGAGAAGCAAGCCACTTCGATTGTAGTTGAAATAGCAAGAGGAAAACCTAAGCGCAGGAAGTTAAAAATATCCTGTTTTTTTACTTCATAAAACTGTCTGAAAATACGAAATCTTCTATAGTGGCAGCTTTTTTGCACATATATAAATAAGGCAATTGTTGCGATGTAAATTGATATTGTTGATGCAACACCGCATCCGATGCCGCCTAATGCCGGTATACCGAATTTACCGAAGATAAAGATATAGTTAAGAGGAATATGCGCCGCCAGCATGACGAATCCGAAAATTAAAGTAGGAAGGGTTTTGCCGAGTCCTTCACAGTAGGCACGCATAACATTGTATATAGCGATTGCAGGGAAACTGCATGCCAACGCATATAAATAACCTGTAGCTACTCTTACCATTTCTGCATTGACATTAGGCATCAATTTATACAGAAAATGGGTAAAACAGAGTACCACGGCCATCAATAAAGAAACTGTAAGACATATAATGGCCGCAAGTTGTACTCGCGCAGGAATTTCGTCGGCTTTTCCTGCACCGCGTAGTTGAGCGACAATTGGCTGTAAGGCAAAAGAAAGACCTACGATGGCTAAAATAGCAGGCCAATAAAAAGATCCTCCGATAGCAACACCGCTTAATTGCTCGGTTCCGGCGGCACCTGCCATTACGGTATCTACAACCGTCATTGAGGTGGAAGCAAGTTGACCGAAAATAATCGGCCAAGCTAATTTAATAATTCTGTGTATTTCTTTAGGTAATGTTGGGACTACTTCTGTACCGGTACGAACTTCCGACATTAATTGGCTCTCAATGATTAATTACACAAGATAGCTTAACAATTAAAAATTTATGCAGATGTATTATACAAGAATAGTGCAAATTTTTTATAAAACCTTGCACCGGTAGGATACGTACAAGGTTTTTGCAAAAGAAAATTAGTGTGTTGTTTTTTAAAAGATTTTGGCTTTATTGTTTTTTAGTTGACGCCAATGGTAGAGAATCCTTCTTCTGTAGAGAATGGAGGCAAAAAACAAACCGCTGAAAATTCCCACCCAGAAACCTTTAGGTCCGTTAAATGGTGTGTTTATGTACTCATAGCAATTTATATAGCCTATAGGAATTGCCAAGAGGAAAAAAGATAGTACTGTAGTAATAAAGATGATCTTGGTATCTTTAAAACCGCGCAATAAGTATGCCTGAATAGTCTGAAGGTTTTCGCAAACCTGATTGCATGCGGCAAAAATAAGTAATGTTGAGCTTAGTTTTATAACTGCAGCATCATCAGTGAAAAGTGCAGGTAACTCGTGTCTTAAGGAAAGTAAAATTGTTATACCGAATGCTATGCTGATAAAAGCTATACGGTAAGCTGCTTTGATTACTCTTTTTAATTGTTCTAAGTCGTTTTTACCTATAGCATAACCTGTCATGATGGATGATGCTATTCCAAGAGATAACGGAAGATTGAAGATCAAAGTAGTAATTGACATAGCTATACTGTTTGCCGATACGCTTATTGGACCTAATGGACTTAACAGTAAAGCAATTACGGTAAAGCAAAAACACTCTACAGAGCTTGAAAGCCCTAGGGGTAAAGAGAGTTTTAAATAAGCTGTAAGATCTTTAAATTTGATTCTTGTTTTATTAACAAAGAAAGACGCAAGATATAGTTCTTTATTACAGCGAATGTAAATAGCAATAAAAAGAGAGCTTAAGAGCATTGATATTAGTGTAGCGACACCGCATCCTATGCCGCCTAAAGCAGGTATCCCGAATTTTCCGAAGATAAATACGTAATTTAAAGGAATGTTATAGCAGAGGGCTAATAAACCGAAATATAACGTAACCTTTGTTTTTCCCATAGCCTCGCAGTAGGCGCGCATTGATGCAAAAATTGCTCCAATAGGGACGCAAAAAGCTATTGCGGTAATATAACCTTTTGATACTTCAAACATCCTTGCGTCTGATTCAATGTTAAGCACGAAATGTGCTAAAAACAGCAGAATAAGCATTATAAAAATACCGAATGCAAAACATACTAATAAAGCGCAAAGATGAGAATAGGGGATGTCGTAGTATTTTTCAGCACCCCTTAAACGACTAACAATAGGGTGAAGAGCCGTAATCATTCCGATAGGAAACATAAGTCCGGGGAAGAAAAAAGATCCGCCGATTGATACTCCGGCTAAATCTGATGTCCCGGCCATTCCAGCCATTACAATATCGGAGATCCCTAAAAGGGCATAGGCTACATTACCGAAAATAATCGGTAGTGCCAGACGAAAAAGAGAAAGAATTACGGAGTTTACAGATTGTTTTTTAGCCATTATTGAATGCAAAAAAATACAGGGCAATTTCAAAAAGCCCTGTATTATACAAATTTAGTTAAATATGTTAAAGAAGATAATTAATGTATGCGATCGCCGTTTTTCGCGCCATCATCAACCGATAGTAAAAATACCTCAGTTCCGCCGGGACCGGCTGCCGTTACCATGCCTTGAGATAAACCGAATTTCATTTGGCGCGGTTTGAGGTTAGCAACGACGACGACTTTTCTGCCGATTAGTTTGCTTACGTCAGTATAAGCATGCTTTATTCCGGCAAAGACCTGACGTTTTTCAAAGCCAAGATCTACTTCAAGGCGTAAAAGCTTGCGAGCTTCAGGAACTTCTTCCGCTTTAACAATGGTTGCAACACGTAAGTCAACTTTTGCAAAATCGTCAATACTGATTTCATCTGCTAAAGGTTCAAAAGCATTTGTCTTTTCTTCAGCTTTGGGTGTTGTTACAGAAGTTTTCGCTGCAGCAAGATCCTTTTTACTATCCTCAATCATAGCTTCGATGTCTTTAGTATCTATTCTGGTAAATAAAGGAGTGAATTTATTTATTTGATGTCCTAATAACGGAGAGGCTGCATTATTAAACTCAAGCTTATCATTAAGCAGTTCCTTAGCTTTTAGATAAACCTCGGGAAGGATTGGGCTTAAGTATGTAATTAAGGCTTTAAAACAGTTGATGCCGTCGGTACATACAGCTTGAAGCTTTTCATCCTGGCCTTCCTGTTTGGCAATTACCCATGGAGCCATTGCGTCAATATAGCGGTTAGCTTCATCGGCAAGCGACATTATGGCGCGAACGGCATCAGAGTAGTTGCGGCAGTCGTATGCTTGTTTGATTTCAGGCATTGCAGCTGCAAATTTTTCCATAAGGGCAGGATCGTTAGGCTTATCGGCAAGCATTCCGTTAAAGCGCTTATTGATAAATCCTGCAGTTCGGGAAGCGAGGTTTACTACCTTACCGACGATGTCTGAATTGACTTTAGCTACAAAGTCATCAAGGGCAAGATCCAAATCAACAGCCTGATTATTCATTTTGGAAGCAAAATAGTAGCGCAGACATTCAGGTTTTAAGTGCTTTAAATATGTGGAAGCTTTAATGAAAGTTCCTTTAGATTTGGACATCTTGGCGCCGTTAACCGTAACATAGCCGTGAACGAAAATTCCGGTTGGTAAGCGGTGATCTGATCCTTTCAATGTTGCAGGCCAGAACAGAGAATGGAAATAAAGAATGTCTTTACCGATGAAGTGATAAAGCTCTTTATCCGAGTCTTTATTCCAGAATGCGTCAAAGTCTATGCCGTTTTTATCGCAGAAATTCTTGAATGAGGCCATATAGCCGATAGGAGCGTCAAGCCAAACGTAAAAATATTTATTTTCAGCATCCGGAATTTCAAAACCGAAATACGGAGCATCACGGGAAATATCCCAATCCTTTAGTCCCTGCGCGAACCACTCTTCAAGTTTGTTTGCCATTTCTTTTGGCAATACGCCTGAATTTATGTAATCATGCAGAAAATCTTTAAATTTCGGCAGATCAAAGAAATAATGAAGAGATTCTTTTAAAACCGGAGTTGCTCCTGAGATAGTCGAGTACGGGTTTTTAAGATCGGTAGGATTATATGTTGCAGAGCAAACTTCGCAGTTGTCGCCGTATTGATCAGGAGCGCCGCACTTAGGACATGTACCTTTGACGAAGCGATCGGGCAAAAACATGTTTTTCTCAGGATCGTAAAGCTGAGAAATAGTTTTAGTGGTAATAAAACCTTTGTCTCTTAATTTTTTATAAATGCTTTGAGAGAAAATTCGATTTTCTTCAGAGTGAGTACGATAGTAGTTGTCGTAATTAATTAAAAAATCGTCAAAGTCCTGTTTGTGCTCTTTCCCGACTTGAAGAATCAACTCTTCAGGAGTGATGCCCATTTGACCTGCTTTGATCATGACGGGAGTACCGTGGCAGTCATCGGCACAGACATAGTATACGTTATTACCTACAGCTCTTTGGAAACGTACGAAAATATCGGATTGGATATGCTCCAGCATATGTCCTAAATGAATAGGACCGTTTGCATATGGAAGTGCTGAGGTGACAAGCATTGAACGTTTGCTCATTTTTTCCTCTTTATTAAAAATTATTACTAAACTGCGTAATTTGTAATTTTAACTTACTTTAGCTTTTTTAGGCGGAATTTGTGCGATGATTACTGCTGCAAGCATTAAAGCACAGCCTAAAAGTTCTCTTGAAGACATCACTTCATGGAGGAAAATTCCGCCGAATACAACGGCCATTACCGATTCAAGCGAGAGTATCAATGTTGCAATAGTAGGATTCATTCCTCGCTGTCCGACAATTTGTAAAGTATAAGCAACTCCGTTGGACATTATTCCTACCCACAGGATTGCAGGCAAAGCTCCCATGAGGCCTTCATAAGTAATAGTGTCGTGTATAAGCATTAAAAAAAAGGCAACAAAAGATCCTGCAAAAAATTGTCCGCAGGCAAGCTCTACACCGTCAACTTTATTGACAAAATAAGCGATAACCAGAATATGGACAGCAAAAATAATGGCACAAATAAAAATAAGGAAGTCGCCTTTTTCTATGGAAAAGGCCATGTCAGGTTTTATGCACAGAAAATATAGTCCGAAAACCGATAATATGACGCCAATCCATACAGATAATCCGACTTTTTTAGCTAAAAAAATAGATAAAATCGGAACGAAGATGATATACATCGAAGTAATGAATCCTGCTTTCCCTGCATCGGTGTAGACCAGACCGAATTGTTGGAAGGATTCTGCCGCAACAAGACACATTCCGCAGAAAAAAGATCCCCAAAAAAGATCTTTTTTGGATCCGTTATGAATAATGCGACCGCCTCGCTGTTTTAATTTATTTAAAAACCAGATGACCGGAATAAGAACGAATCCTCCTATTGCGGTACGAAAAAAAGTAAAAGTAAAAGGCTCAACATGATCCATGCCGATACTTTGTGCAACGAAACCTGAGCCCCAAATGGATGCAGTAATAAATAGAAGAATTGATTGGCGTAATTGAAACATGTTTTTTGCTTCCTTATGGAAAGCAAATATTTTAAAAGGTTGTGCAAATGCACTCAAGTGAGCAATTACAATGTTTTTTAATGGTGCGTTAATATTGAGGGTCTGAAATATAAATTAGTTCTATAGAACAATTAAAAAATGATTTTTTTACGATTCCCCATATAAAATAGGGACTGTTGGCAATTAAAGTTAAATTGTCAGCATGAATGCTTACTTGAATTTTATTGTTGTCTTTATCTTCAAAAGAGTAATTGCCTTTTCCGTCATTTTCTCCTGTAAATATTCCCTGCAGTAAAACATGATCTCCGTCTTTAGCGTTATCTTTAACTCCTTGAACGGAGTTGGGCATAATATTCAGGTTAAAGCCTTGAGGCGCACTGTTAGGTTTTGCGGCTCCGGAAAATCCCTGCGGTCCTGCAAATGAGCTTAGACTGACTGTTAATAAAAATAGAAGAATATATTTTTTCATAAAAATTTATCGAAAATTACATTTGCTAAAAGTTATAATAAATTAAAATTAGCTGATATATAGAAAGTCTCTCTATGCAATTTCAATTGCCGCCACTTCACGCACAGGTCCGTGCGTCTCATCCTTGTTTTCATTGACTATGATAATTGCAAACGTAATGACTTCCTTATCGCTAAGTCTTAATCCGTATCTCTTTTCCCGAATTTGTGCTTTGGCTTCCTCAAGCTTCTCTTTGACGCTGTCGGCCTTGCCTATGACCTTAAATTCACAGATATAAAGCCTATCCTCATCCTCAAAACATAAGTCGCTTCTACCTAAAGCCGTCTGATACTCCGTATAAGTGTTATACCCCAGTATCTGCAGCATTACCTTATATACGTCACGAAATGCGTATTCTTTAAAACTTACTACGCTTTCATAGGAAAACTCGTTTAAGATTTTGTTGAATTCTTCCTTTAAGGCTGTATAGTCTTTTGCCTTTAACGCCGCTTTTACTTTTTTTCCGTAATAGGCACTTATCTGTGCTCCGGTTTTGGAGGTCAA
>NZ_GL831076.1:0-288 GCF_000188195.1 Succinatimonas hippei YIT 12066 | reverse complement strand
AATATCCTGCCTGATACAATATCGCAAAGAACGGGAAATCCTCATCTTCAATACTTACGATGCTCGGTGACAGCTCGGCAACGGAAGTTACCTTGGTAAATTCAAGATTTAAATAGTCTATAAGCTCGGTCTTCTTTACTTTTTTATCAATAAAAGTATTTAAATAATTTACTAAAAGTGACGGCTTGGCCCCTCCCGTGTCAAGCCAATACGGCTTAAATCCCCGCTGCGGCTCACTTAGGAAATTTAAAATTGACCACGGATTATAAACATGCCATTCATTGTCTT
>NZ_GL831075.1 GCF_000188195.1 Succinatimonas hippei YIT 12066 | reverse complement strand
GTATTGACACCGGTCACTTCATATCAGTTTTTAATCTTTTTGGCTCTAGCTTATATTTTTACAAATAAAAAAAGCCCGGAGACCAAACCGAGCTTTTCTAAAGAAAACCAGCAATAATTATTTAACTGCTACTTTTACTACTACTTTTACAACCGGCATTTCTTTACCCTGATAAGCAGCACGCGGCTGGTGAACCTCTTCTGGAGGAACAACGACGAAATCGCCTTTCTTAAGATTTACCGGAGTATAGAACTTAGGAGCCTTGAAGAAAATGCAATCATTTTCAAGTTTCTCTTCTTCTACTTCGCAGTCAGAACGCAGGGCAACGCCAAAAGACTCTTCACCTTCTGCAATATACTGAATATCAAAATAATCGTTATGGGCTTCAAAACGAGCCTTTTCAAACGGCATGGTGGTATAACGCTGAACTAAAGCGAACACTCCATCACAAATATCATAACGACCATCTTCCATCTTGGTAACGTCATTGTTGGCAAGCCAGTCATAAGCTTTAGTGAACTTTTCGGCAAGATAATCATATTTTTTAGCCAAGGCAATATTTGACGCGAACATTTTATTCTCCTAAATTAATCAGATGAGTTGATAATACCCGATCTGGTATTTTTGAAAACAAGAAAAATTCAAAAATACTATTTACTTCTCAAAAACATTTACCAAAGCTTAAATTCTTTGATTTTTGTACCGTTTAATTCATATAAAGAGATCTGATCATTATCAATAACACCAAAGCCTGCAGCGGTCCCTCCTTTAGGAATTGAAATAGAACCAGGATTGATATTAATGATACCGTTCGCATATTCAAAAACGCCTGAGATATGAGTATGTCCGGACAAAACAATATCTCCGCGCTTTAAACCTAATTTTTTTATTCCATCTTCAGTCTTAAAATCATAAAGATGTCCGTGAGTATAAAAAATTCTGCGAATTTTTCCGTCTTTTTCTATAAACAAATAACCGTAAGGGGCATTACACGGGAAGGAAAACATCATTCCGTCAACCTCCCCGTCACAATTACCCCTTACTGCTACAATCTTGTCCTTATAAAGATCTAAAAGTGTAGTTACTTCCATCGGCGCGTAACTGCCGGGAATTTTATTACGCGGACCATGATTTAAAAGGTCACCTAAAAGGACAATTGCATCACAGGAAAACTTTTTATAAAACTCTAAAGCAAGAGCAGTTTCCTCTGCTCCGCCGTGAATATCAGATAAAACTAAATAGCGCATATTTAAACCCGTTATTGACTATCTTACGACATAACGCATGCACACAGTTTCTCCTGCCACTGCCTGTCCGGTTCTTAAAGTTAAACGCTTAATTCTGTCAACAGAGCCTGATGTAATAATCAGCGGAGAGGTGATATCAAAACGCTTCTGTCTTAAAAAATCCAAATCAACTTTACAAATAGGCTGACCTGCCTGAACTCTCTCACCCTTTTTTACTAATGGAGTAAAACCGTTTCCTTCAAGCTTAACAGTATCAATACCAATATGCAGCAAAACTTCAATACCGTTATCTCCGGTAATACCGTATGAATGTTTTTGATCTGAGATAAACGAAATAACACCTGAAATCGGAGCTACAGCATCACCGTCAGCAGGGATGATCGCAACACCGTCACCTACGACTTTTCCTGCAAAAATCGGCTCATCAACATCACCTATAGATACGACATGACCGCTCATCGCTGCATATATGGGCTCGCCTTTATCTTTTACAAAAAACATGACCGACTCCTAAAATTTACTATTTGACTTAATTTTCACTACTGAATTATACCAATTTGCATAGCAACAAAAGGATACTCAATACGTAAAAAAGCCGAATGAGACTCCCGTTCGGCTTAGTACTTAATCGTAAAACAAATTTAAAATCAAGGCTGGTAATTTGCCTCAGCCATCTTCTGTTCAATATACTCGCGGGCTTTTACTATCTTACCGATAGGGTCATCAACTTTGTCCCCCCACATCTCAAGCATAAAGCTGCCGCGATAATTTAATTTCTTTAATATCTTAAAAATATTAACAAAATCAACAGTACCTTCACCGAATTGCAAATCTCTAAACTGTCCTTTGCAAGTATTGCTTACCGGTAAAGTTTCTTTCAAATGAATAGCCGTGATCTTGTCAATTCCGCTTGAAAGTTCCTGATCCAAATCATTATTCCAAGCAGTTAAATTACCGACATCAGGATAAACACCGAACCACGGTGAATTAAGCATTTTATTCCAGCGCTGCCACTTGGTAATTGAACTCATAAAAGGAGTATCCATAATTTCTGTAGCAAGCATAACTTGAGCACCTGCAGCCATTTCAACTGCTTTACGCATACCTTCGTCATAACGTTCCAAAGTACCCTCATCCTGTTCTTCGTAATAAACATCATAACCTGCAAGCTGAATATTGCGAATACCTAAATCATTGGCAAGCTCAATAGCTTTAGCCATGATGTCATACGCTCTTTGACGGATTTTAGGATCATGACTGCCAAAAGGATATTTTCTATGACCGGAAAGACACATTGACGGGGTCAAAATACCGCAATCAATCTTGGTTGACACGAAATCTTTACGCTGTTGTTTAGTCCAATCAAGGCGCGATAACCGTTCATCAGTTTCATCAACTGACATTTCAACATAGTCAAAACCTGATTGTTTTGCGATTTCAAAACGCTCTTTCCATGTCAAATCTTTAGGCAGCGCTTTTTCATATATACCAAGCGGATGAATTCTCATGGATAAACTCCTCATGCAAATTTAATATTATTGCGCATTGCAAATCTTGTGATACGGAATTGAGATCCTTTTATCTAAAACAGGCAATCCGATTGCTTTAGATATTTCCTCTGAGTCTTTAGTATCAAGCTTTACCATCGTTACCAATACTTCGCTTAACTTGGTCGCATCATTGCACACTGTCCCGAGCATTCTTCCTTCCTCTACGGCTTTTCTTGCTTCAGGAATAGCGTCAATACCCAGAACCGGAATATATTTGTTTGCATCTTCAAGATTGTAACCGTACTGGTTAAGATCGGTGATTGCTCCCATGGCCATTGCATCATTGTTGCAGACTACAGCCTCAATATTATTGAAAGTAAGAGAACTTACCGCCTGGTCCATAAAATCAAAGCCTTTTTGGAACTGCCAATTTGCGTTAGCACTAAATACTACTTTATATTTAATTCCCTGTTCGTTTAGAACCTTCAAAACCTCCTGGGTTCTCAACACAGCATCAAGATGGGTCTGCTCACCTTTTAACATCACCAAATCCAAAACCCCATTCTTATTTTTGTCATAGTCAGGGTGGGCTTTTAAATAAGAAACCAAGATTTCTGCCTGATAACGACCTGACTCACGCGGAGAGGTTCCGACAAACCACGCATTATCATATGAAGCTAAAACTGCGTCACTTACATTACGATTAAAGAAAATAATCTGGCGAGTAGTATCTTTAGGTAAAGATGCCAAAAATTCACCAGCGTAAGAAGAATCAACCAAATTAATTAAAAGGGGAGTATTTTTTTTATCGGCAAGCGCAATATCCAAAGTTTCACTTTGCGCATAGGCATCATCTGCCGCGTTATATTTTTTTAAATTTATTCCCTGCTCTGATCCTTCCTGTGTCAGAATCTTGTCAAGATTTGCTATGAAAGAATCGGTTAAATTGTAATAAAAAACATCGGCAGATTTAGATTCTGCAGCAAAAACTGAAGAGGCAAGCAAAAGTTGAGAACAAACGACGGTTACTTTTAAAGCATTATTTACTTTCATAACAAACCTTCTTAAAAATGTTGATAAAGACCGGATCTGATACAAAAAAGCCTATATGACAGTGCTGTTTTCACTCCCATATAGGCAATACATTTTACTTCAGATAAATAAAACGCTTGTTGAGAAACACTGATTTCCTCAACATTTCTCAATTACGGCTTAAGAATTACTTTAATTGCATCCTTGCCGTGAGCGGTCTCGAAGCCTTCCTTCCAATGATCAAGATCGAAAGTATGAGTTACGATGCCCTTAGAAGTAATCAAGCCTCTTTCAAGTAAAGAGATTACGGTGTCGTAGCAATAAGGTCCTAAGTGAGCGCCCAAAATATCAAGTTCCTTACGATCACCGATAATTGACCAGTCGGCAGTTACGTCAGCACCGAATACGCTCATCTCAACGAAGCGGCCTAACTTTCTGGTCATTTCAAGACCCTGAACCGCGCCTCTCGGATTGCCGGTGGCTTCAATATAAACATCGCAGCCATAGCCGTCAGTCATATCAAGAATTGCCTTCAAAGCGTCTTCTTTTGCCGGGTTAATGACAACATCGGCACCGAACTTCTTGGCAAGTTCCAAACGAGCCTCAATAGTATCAAGAACAACTAGCTTCTTAGGATGCTTCAATGCTGCAGCCTGAACAATACCGAGACCTAAAGTACCGGCACCTGCCAAAACTACGACGTCTTCAAATTGAATGTTAGCTCTTTCGGTAGTATGCATTGAGCAAGCCATCGGCTCAATAAAAGCTGCGTCTTCAAGAGACAAAGCATCAGGAATCTTATGAATAACTGAATTCGGATGGAAAAGCATGTACTCAGCCATACCACCGTCGGCGATCTTACCCTGATAACCGTACATGTCATGAGGCTGGCACATCCAATACTGGCCTGATTTGCAGAATCTGCACTTACCGCAAGGAAGAATCTGCTCGGCAAGAATGCGTTCACCCATCTTAACGCCGAAATGCTCTTCTGCGCCTTCGCCCATAGCTACTACGGTACCGAAAAACTCATGGCCAGGGACTACCGGGGTCTTAACCCAAGGATTCTCTCCCCAGAACATCTTTGCGCCTGCTTCGCACTTGATGTCACCGGCACAGATACCGCATGCGCCGACTTTAATCAAAACTTCATTAGGACCGGGCATAGGAGTGTCAATCATTTCCAAACGATAATCGTGCGGACCGTGATTTACCAGTGCCTTCATCTTTGCCGGAATTTGAGCCATATTTTTTGTCCTCATGTTTTAATAAGCCACGAAAATGTAGCTTTTGTCTTTAAATGATAACGTTATCATTATTGTTTTAAAAAAATAAAAAGATAGTGATCTATGTTGCAAACTTGTTCAATAAAAAAAATTGAAGCTTTATTTTGAGAATTACGACATATTTTTGGCTGAATTTTGCTTTTCTTATAAAGAGCTACGATTACGCCCCGTAAAATCACATCGAAGAATGTTTCTATAAACAACCATTTGATATATAATGTAAAAATATTTGATTACAGCTTAATATTCCTTACTTTTAGTTCTTTTTACTTTAAAGTTTATAGAATTTGTATAGATCTTTTACCCTATCATGCTGCTGCAAACTGCACCCACAAAACGGCTGCAGACAGAGTTCCGACCATAATAGACTTTACCCATTATTCCTTTTGCTATTAAGCAATTACTTTTCCTAATACATATAGTCTTTCATTAAACTTAGACGAATTATTGTTCTCTATAAGATTAAACAGCAATTCCGAGATCTTCTGCCCCCATTCAAAAGGACTTGAATAGACGCAAGGAATATCAAAACCGAAGTCCTTAGCATAAGGAACCTCATCAATTGAAAAATAATCCACGTCTTTTATGCCGTATTGCCTGCACATACCGATAAAGGCAAGAGAAATGAGTCCGTTAATTCCTACAAAATGAGAAGGGGGATTAGGAAGCGTCTTAAAATAAGTCTTTAAGTTTTCCTTTGCTTTATCATAAGCATAATCCGCATAAACGATTTCATAATCGACTTGCTTTGTTTCAAGAATCGATAAAATTCCTTTAATACGCTCCTGAGTAATCAAAGATTCCTCAGGTCCGCCTACAATCAGCAACTTTTTAATTTCCTTTTGAGCCAAATAATTGCCGCACTTCACCCCTATTTCATAATTATTCAAAAACACACCGGGCAAGCGATAACCGTCTATATCACGATCCAAAAGCACCAAGGGAATGTTATAGCCACGGGCCCGCTGTACGTAAGACGGCTTGTACCCTTTTATATCATGAACTACCGATAACACGATTCCGGCTACTTTATAACTGAATAAGGCATCAAGCGCTCTTTCTTCATTGATTGAGCTGCCAGCGGTTTCAAACATCATTAAGGTATATCCGTTCTTGTCTGCTTTCTCGCACAATTCTTTCACAACTTGAGCATACACGGGATTATACGTACTGTCGGTAATAACCCCGATTAATTTACTTGAATTGGTCTTTAAACTGCGGGCAAAAGCATTTGGACGATACTTCAGTTTGGCGGCTGTTTCATAAATCAATTCTCTGGTTTCTTGCTTTACAAGCTGAGGATTTGAGAATGCGCGTGATACCGTAATATTCGACAGTTGCAGATACTTAGCTATATCAACGATAGTAACTTCTTTTTCTTTATTATTTTTCATAAGTATCCTCAGAAACACAGAAAAAATTTTCTAAAAACATAATAAATATATAATATTAAATGCCTTTATTTAATGTGTAAGTTCGGTCTCAAAAAATTGAGAAACTATCGCTAGGACTCTTGCCTTAAGCTACAGATACTGTTCGACATTAAAATACAAACACTTTATAAAACAAACAATTAAAAATTAATAAATTCTTTACACGGATTATTTTTTTGTACTTTATTTATTTTTATAAATTCTATACATGTCACATAAATTATATATTTATTACTAAAATGTCGATTTTTTAGTCCCCGATCACGAAAAGCATGCACCAAAATTAATATATTAAATTCATGTTAACGTTGTCATTGCCCTATTTTATTAGGCAGCGTTGCATGTAAAAAAACTTAAGGAGTTGTCTATGAAATTAACCAAAACCATTTTAGCTGTAGCTACCACTGCTGCCATTGCTTCTTTTTCCTTTGGCGCAAATGCAGCCGACAAGCTGAAAATCGGTATGTCTTTCCAGGAAATGAATAACCCTTACTTCGTCACCATGAAGGAAGCTTTGGAAGAAGCTTGCGCATCAGTTGGTGCTGAAGTCGTTATTACCGACGCTCGTCACGACATTTCAAAACAGATTAGTGACGTTGAAGATATGCTCCAGAAAGATATTGACATTCTGCTGCTTAACCCGACCGACTCTGTAGGCATCCAGTCAGCAGTTATTGACGCCAACAAGGCCGGCGTAGTCACTGTTGCAATTGACGCTCAAGCAGAAGGCCCTATCGATTCATTCGTCGGTTCAAAGAACTATGATGCAGGTTTGAAAGCTTGCAAGTTCTTAGCTGACTCCATCGGCGGCGAAGGCGATGTTGCAATTCTTGACGGTATCCCTGTAGTTCCTATTTTGGAACGTGTCCGCGGCTGTAAAGATGCTCTGAAGGATTATCCTAAGATCAAGATTGTAACCGTCCAGAACGGACAGCAAGACCGCGCTATCGCTATGAACGTTACTGAGAACATTCTCCAGTCTGCTCCTAACCTCAAGGGTATGTTCTCCGTAAACGATGAAGGTTCACTTGGCGCCCTGTCAGCAATTCAGTCCTCAGGCCGCGATATCAAACTTACCTCCGTTGACGGTAACCCGCAGGCTGTTGAAGAAATCGCAAAAGGCAACTCCCCATTCATCGGTACTTCAGCACAGTATCCTCGTGACCAGGTCCGCGTAGGTATCGGTATCGCCCTCGCTAAATACTGGGGCGCCAATGTTCCTAAAGAAATCCCTATTGATGTTACTTTGATCACCAAAGAAAATGCTAAGGGCTTCTCCTGGTAATTCTTTGTTTTCATAAGTAAATAATTAATTCTTGCCATCCTTATTACTAGTTAATAAGGATGGTTTTATAGGGGTTACTATGGAAAGACTATTAGAATTACAAGGAATTAGTAAATCTTTCCCAGGTGTAAAAGCACTTGATAACATTTCTTTGACCTTGGACAAAGGTGAAATTCACGCGCTTCTGGGAGAAAACGGAGCGGGCAAATCGACCTTAATGAAGATTTTGTGCGGTATTTACAGTAATGATGAAGGCAAAATTTTCGTTGAAGGTAAAGAAGTCAAGTTCGGCAATTATAAAGATGCCATTGACGCAGGCATCGGCATTATTTTCCAAGAATTATCCTTAATTCCTTACTTAAACGCAGTAGAAAACATTTTCTTAAATCGCGAAATCAAAAATGCATTCGGATTAATTGATTTTGCAAAAATGCGCGTCGAAACATTAAAGATCCTTGACCGACTCGACGTTCATATTAATGTTGACGTTCCTGTAGAACAACTTAGTGTCGCAGAGCAGCAATTCGTTGAAATCGTAAAGGCTTTGTCACTTAACGCCAAAATCTTAGTACTTGACGAGCCTACTTCAACTCTTACGCCAAAAGAAGCCGATCACTTGTTCGACATCATGCGCGAACTTAAGCAAAAAGGCGTTGGAATGTTCTTCATTTCGCACCACCTTGATGAGATTTTCGAAATTTGCGACACCATTTCCGTTTTGCGCGACGGAACCTATGTCGGCACGAAACCGGTTAAAGATTCCAATGTCGACGAATTGGTCGAAATGATGGTCGGACGCAAAGTTGAAAACAATTATCCTCCTAAACCAGAAGTTCCTCCTCACGAAAAAGTTATTCTTGAAGTTAACAACCTTATTCGTGAAAAGCACGGTAAACCGAGTTCATTCAAACTTTACAAAGGCGAAATTTTAGGTTTCTTCGGCTTGGTCGGAGCCGGTCGTACTGAGACTGCCCGCGCTTTAATCGGAGCCGATCCGGTTTACTCTAAAGAAGTAATTCTTGACGGCAAAAAAGAGACTCTAGGCTCTCCTGACGTGGCCTTGCAAAAAGGAATAGGTTTGCTGCCTGAAGATCGTAAAGCCGAAGGTCTGATTTTACCTTTTTCCATCACTGAGAATATTGCCATGAACAACTACTCCAAGTGGATAGTCGGCAAAATATTCATCGATGATAAAAAAGAAGTGGAAACCGCAAAAGATTTGATTAAAAAGGTCAGAGTTAAAACCCCTAGCCATGAGACCGCAGTTCAAAATCTTAGCGGCGGAAACCAGCAGAAAGTAGTCATCGGCAGATGGTTAAACAATGACTGCAAAGTGCTCATTTTCGATGAGCCGACTCGCGGCATTGACGTTGGCGCTAAAGCTGAAATTTACGAGCTGATGCGCAAGCTTACCGAACAAGGCATTTCGATCATCATGATCTCATCCGAGCTGCCGGAAATTATCGGTGTATGTGACCGAGTTGAAGTTTTCAGGGAAGGCGCAATCGTCGCCGATTTAACCGGTGAAGACATTAACTCCAATACCATCATGTTATACGCTACAGGAAACAAATAAGAATGAACACTCAAGTTTCTCAAGACTCTAAAGCCATGAGCACCTTTAAAGCTCTTAGCAAACAACCGATTTTCTATCCGTTAATCGGATTCCTGCTCGTTTTCATTATTATGACCGTTGTAAGCGACAGCTTCCTTACCTACAACAACCTGTCAAATATCGGTCGTCAGGTGTCAATTAACGCCATTATCGCCGTCGGTATGACTTTCGCTATTTTAACGGGCGGTATCGACCTTGCCGTAGGTTCAGTAATGGCATTGTCCGGCACTATTATGGCAGGTCTTATGGCCGGCGGCATGCCGATGACCGTTGCTATCGTAGCCGGTATTGCCTTGGGCTGCGTTTTAGGCGGCTTAAACGGTATGATGGTTGCATACGCTAAGATGCCTCCTTTCATCGTTACTTTGGCAATGATGACTATTGCCCGCGGTCTAGCCCTCATCTATACCGGCGGTTACCCGATTGCTGGCATTGATCAGGCATTTGCTTTCTTCGGCCGCGGCAGTGTTCTCGGCATTGAAACTCCGATCATTATCACCGTAATCGTTTATGCCATCGCTTATATCGTATTGAATCATACTCCGTTCGGCCGTCACGTATATGCAACCGGCGGTAACTATGAAGCATCACGCTTAAGCGGTATTAAAGTTTCACGTATTCTGTTCCTAGTTTACACTATTTCAGGCTTAACTTCTGCTTTAGCAGGCTTAATCATCACCTCCCGTTTGATGTCCGGTCAGCCTAACGCAGGTGTTGCTTTTGAATTGGACGCCATCGCTGCAGTAGTATTAGGCGGTGCTGCTATGAACGGAGGTAAAGGAACTATTCTCGGCACTCTGATGGGCGCATTGCTCCTTGGCGTATTGAATAACGGTTTGAACTTAATCGGCATCAACCCTTACGTTCAGAACGTTATCAAGGGCATCATCATTCTCTTTGCAATTTACGTCGGTACTGAAAAGAAGAAAGCCCGCAGCTAACAAGATATTTCTTTCAATTCCGGAGAACATAAGTTCTCCGGTTTTTCAGTCAAGATTTCGGAGTATAAATCCATGAGTTATTTCCTTGGAGTTGACTTAGGCGGCACTGTCATCAAAGCCGGAATTTATAATCTTGCCGGTGAAGAAATCGCAGTATGCGAGCATACCGCAAATCTTTTAAGCGAAGCCGAAGGTTTTGCCGAAAGAAACATGGATGAGATGTGGAAAGCCGTCTGTATCGTCACTGGCGGTGCTGTTAAAAAAGCCGGTATTGATAAGGCAGACATCAAAGGCGTATCTTTCTCCTCCCACGGTAAAGGTTTATATGCAATTGACAAAGCCGGAAATCCGGTTCGTAACGGCATCATCTCCTCAGATACACGTTCTGTAGATATCGTTTTAAAATGGCTTGCCGACGGCACTGCTGATAAAGCATATCCTTACGGCATGCAGCAAATCTGGACGGGACATCCTGTCTCACTTTTAAGTTGGTTAAAGCAAAACGAAAGAACAAATTACGATAAAATTGCAGCCATCTTAATGGTGCACGACTACGTTCGTTTCCGTATGACCGGAGAGATCGGTGCTGAAATCACCAATATCTCCGGCAGTAATATGTATAACATTCAAACGGGACAATACGATCCTAAATTAATGTCCTTATTCGGCGTTGAAGAATGTGAGAACAAAACTGCACCTATCGTAGGATCTTCAGAAGAATGCGGCAAAATTACCGCAAAAGCTGCTGAAGAATTAGGACTTGCTGCAGGAACCCCGGTATTCGGCGGATTCTTTGACGTAGTATCAGCTGCAATTGCCTCAGGTGTCGTTGATGATACCGCAATAAGTGCCGCAGCTGGTACCTGGTCAATTGCAACAGCCGTAAGTAAATCAATACCTAAAAAAGCTCATCACTACGTTTGGGGTCGCTACTGCATCCCGGGATTGTTCTTCGTCCATGAAGGCTCTCCTACCTCGGCATCAAACCTCTCTTGGTGGCGTGATAATGTCATTTCTCACTTAAGCCTTGACGAGTGCAATAAGTATGTTGACGAGATACAAAAAGCATTTAAGAAAACCAGTTTATTCTTCCTGCCTTATCTGTTCGGTTCAAATTACCAGATAGGCATGAATGCCAATCTTTACGGTCTGCAGGCTCACCATACGATTAAAGATGTGGTTTATGCTATTTACGAGGGTATTGTTTTCTCCCATACCTTAAATCAGGACAAGATTTTACAAATAACCCCCAACGCCACGACCATTCGTATGAACGGCGGTCCGACCAACTCAGAGCCGTGGATGAAGATCTACGCATCAACTGCCAATATGCCGATTGAAATTTCAACGGTAAAACAAACAGGATGCAAGGCTGCTGCTATTTGTGCGGCTGTAGGCGCCGGATATTATTCCGACTACTATGATGCAATCAAGCAGACATTGCAGCCAATGAAAATTATTGAGCCGGATCTTAAACTCAATGCATATCTGCGCGAAAGGTATGCTGAGTTCCTAGAGATAAACGAAAAATTGGCAAAATAACGTTTTCCTTATAAATACTCCTCTCCATAGTACCTTTACTCCGTAACGTATGTTACGGAGTTTTTTCTTTTAAACGTTCTCTAAAGCGTACATTGTTTTTAACAAACGAATGCCGGTTCTTGTTTTAAATATTTTGAATAAAATGCTTGCTGCCGAACTTTTAGGCAAGGAATCCTCGTAAATATTCACTAAAAAGTCCGCCTCAACCAAAATTTGATAATCAATGCCGTCAATAGCTTTATAAGTGTGATGATGTCCGACTAAATAACAGACTCTATCAATTATCTGTGCGTCAATATTAAGAGTCTCCAGAAGTTTTTTAGCTTCAGAAGGTCCCTCTTTTTCCTGATATTTACCCATGCTGGAGTGGTATTTAATTTCAGCGTTTTTAATACCGATATCATGAACTAATGCAGCGATTTCTATAACAAAAACCTCATTTTCGGATAAATTTTCTTTTTCTGCTATTAACTTAGCAAAAGCATGAACCTTCACAAAATGTTGAATTCTTTTAGGATCACCTGAATAGTAATCAATCATTGCCTGACAAACTGCAGAAATTTTCTCAGCGTTCATTTTTAACTCTCTAATTATCTATCTCAACATTAACCAAACAGTTTAAAAATATTATGTGCGGAAATCCTGCTTTTTTCTTAAAACTGCGTAAAAAGCACCATTTTTGCATTTAAAATTATTTCTAACATTAACAAACTAGGAATTTTGCATGAAACTTTATTTTATGCGTCACGGAATGACCGACTGGAACCTTGAAGACAAAATTCAGGGACAAGCAGATATTCCGCTTAATGATTTTGGTAAAAATCAAGCTGAACAGGCAAGCCTTGCCATTTCTAACATTAACTTTGACAAATGCTATTACAGTCCGCTCATTCGTACCAAAGAAACAGCATTACGAGCCTTAAAGGGTCAGAAAAATTGTCCTCTTTTCAAATATGATCGGGTAATTGAAATATCTTACGGTGTTTGTGAAGGAGATTTTATTCCGGATATACGCAAAAACCCGCATCATCCATTACATAATTACTTGATGAATCCGGAATTTTTTATTCCTCCTGAAAGAGGTGAATCAATTCCTAGCATTGTCAAAAGAGCACAAATATTTTTAGATGAAATAAAAAACGAAGCAGACGGCAACAAAAACATTTTAATCGTTAGTCACGGAGGTTTTATCCGCGCAGTGATCATGGCTGTACAAAAACTTCCGCCCCAGTTTTTCAGAAAAACCCGTGAACAGAAAAACTGTGCCGTAACCGTATTTGAATTTAAGGACGGGAAATGGAAGCTGCTTCAGGATGCCGTAGATATCCTTGCAGGAGAAAAATTACAGTAAGCAAAAGCAAAAAGGGTGACATTTAATTTGCCACCCCTTTCCATAAACATCGTTTTTAGCTTAAGCTTTTTTTACTTCACCGGCTTTTGCAGCTTGCGCCAAGTTAGTAAGGCGTACGGCTTCAATTGAATTACCGTCAACCTTGATGACCTCAATTGACCATTTAGCAAGAGCGATCTTTTCACCAAGCTCCGGCATTCTTTGTAAATAATCAAGAATAAATCCGGCCATAGTATGATATTGATCGTTTGCCGGCACGGTAAATCCGGTAACACGGGTTATGTCAGTCAATATGGCATCACCCTCAATTCTGAAAACGCCGGGACGAATTCTGACGATTTCAGGTATTTCGGTTTGATCAGGAAGTTCACCTGCGATTTCTTCCATAATGTCGTGAAGTGACGCGACACCTTCAAAATTACCGAACTCATCAAAAATAAAGGCGATGTTTTTCTTTGCTTTTCTAAACTCTTCAAGAGCCTTTAAAATATTTACAGTCTCAGGCAAATAAAGCGGCTGACGAACCTTCTGAGAAAGAGGCAGCTGATTCTTCCCAAGGGACAAGCCCTGAGTCAGAATGTCAATTCTTCTGATATAGCCTAAAGGCTGATCTTTTTGTCCGTCTTTATAGGCGACCAAACGAGAATGAGTTAAAGACAAAGCCTCTTTTTTCAATGATTCATAATCATCATCAAGATCTACCATTTCAAGATCGGGACGCGCGGTCATTACGGCTTTTACCGGCAGTGAAGATAACTGCAATACGCGTGACACCATCTCTTTTTCCTGGGTGTTAAAAACAGAAGATCCTGTTTTTGAAACGATAGCTTCTTTTAAGGTTTGAACCTGATTCTGATTAGAACCAAGAAGCCTCAGCACTAAGTTAGCGGCGATTTCTCGGCTTTGCATTGAGTTAACGCCAGAACCCAAATTTAGGGTATTCTTACGCGCGACCTGATTAAAGATTTCAATGAGGATCGAGAAACCGATTGCGGCATAGAGGTATCCCTTAGGAACATGGAAATGCAAAGCTTCCATGATAAGGCTGAAACCGATAAGCAAGAGGAAGCCTAAACAGAGAATAACCAAAGTCGGATGATGGCTTACGAATTCGGTTATAGCCTTACTTGCCAATGTCATGATGCCCATAGCTATAACTACGGCAAATATCATGATAAAGACATGGTCAATCATACCTACGGCTGTAATGATGGCATCAAGCGAGAATACCGCGTCTAATACCATGATCTGAAGCACAACCAAACCGAAGGCGTGACCGGCCGCTTTACTTGCAGACAGTTCTTCGTCAAAACCTTCAAGTTTTGAATGAAGCTCATGCGTTGCTTTATATAAAAGGAAAATACCGCCTATCATCATTACGATATCACGTCCTGACACTGCAAAATCGCCTAAATTGAAAAGCGGTTTAGTCATAGACACGATATACGAAATGAATGTCAACAAAATGAGACGAATGACTAAAGCACCGCCCAAACCGGCATAACGAGCTTTCGCCTGCTGATGCTTTGGCAATTTTGCCGACAGAATAGCGATAAATACTAAGTTATCAATACCTAAAACGATTTCGATAACAACCAGAGTTAAAAGACCCAACCATGCAGTCGGATCATTTACCCACGCCATGTCAAACATGACATGATGAGCGACTACAGGATCCATAGCTTTACTTCTTTAACGGTTAAAAGAAAGGAAAATAAATTTATAAAAGAGAAACAACTGTCAGGTGACACTTTTTTTAATACTTTATCGACTTATGCCTTATGGCAGTAATAAAAATATACACTATTATGCGCATATTGCAAGATATGCGCATTCCTAAGAATATTAACGGTCGTTTTTACTAAAGCGTTTTGCAAACCTGCCGTTATCCTTTCTTCCGTAAGATGAACGCTTGGCGTCTCCGTAAACATACTTTCCGGAACGGGAGCCGTACGGATTTCGATCTTTGTCATCAGCTCTTCCTTTTCTGAAAGGATTATGCGATGCATTTAAAGCTTTACGACCTGCGGCTTTAATATTGGCTTTATGTTTGGCAAATTTTTCAAGGGCATGCTTTTTATCATTGCTCATTGAAGCTAAAGAAGTACGGGCAATCTCGCTGCTTTCAAGAGCTTTAAGACCGACTGCCGCTCTTAAATTATTAATCTCGCTTAAAGTAAGCTCACGATATTTTCCTGCTCTTAATTTATTATCAAGATCCACTCCGGCATAGCGAATACGGATAAGACGACTGACCTGTAAGCCCACAGCTTCCCATAAACGACGTACCTCACGATTACGTCCTTCTTTTAAAGAAACGTGATACCACTGATTACGTCCCTCACCACCTACAAAAACAACTTTATCAAAAGAAGCTTTTCCGTCTTCAAGCATCACACCTTGTTTCAATGCGGCAATTTGCTTATCGGTTACCTCACCGTAAATACGTGCAGCGTAAACACGCTCAATTTCCTTTGAAGGATGCATCAAAGCATTTGCAAGCTCACCATCCGTAGTAAACAGCAGTAAACCTGACGTATTTAAATCAAGACGACCTACATAAATCCAGCGGCCTCCGTCAGGACGGGGTAAATGATCAAAAACCGTAGGACGATCTTCAGGATCTTTATAAGTAGTGACTTCACCTTCTGGCTTATAGTACATAAGCACACGGCATTTAGGTTTTTCCGATAACGGCGTTAATACTACTTTACCGTCAATCTTTACTGTCAAAGGTCCTTCTACCCGATCGCCAACCGCTGCGACTTTTCCGTTAACCTCAACTCTTCCGGCTGCAATCAATGCGTCTAATTCACGACGTGATCCGAGGCCTTGTCTTGCCAAGACTTTTTGCAGTTTTTCGCTCACATTACACCTTCAAAAAAAATCCTCCGCATTTTAGGAGGAATCTACAACGTTACGACCGTGCAGAAACACAATTGAATTCTTCACACAATCGTAAATTAAATCAGCATTAAAGCTTAATAAGATATTTTAACATACTGACTTTTTTCTATGAAAGAAATCATCGCAGCAGGCATCGTACCTTACTGAAAAAACAGCCAAAAAAACATTAAATCTTTTATAGCTTCATCCATCAGAATTCTGATGAAAACTAACTTTTTTATAATTAAATTTTGATTGATAATATATATACGGAAACATCAACAGGAGGTTAGTTATGTTCTGCGCTAATCGTCCTGCAGGAACAGTATTTGCGGCACGCGCCGCTTTTGCACTTGCAGGATTTGCAATTGCGTCATGGGCACCTTTAGTGCCTTATATTAAAGAAGAGCTTTCTTTAACTCATTTAGAGCTCTCACGCATCATTCTTTTGATGGGCACCGGCTCAATCATAGGAATGCTTCTTATTTCGTTTTTTATAAGTTTTGCCGGCATCCAGAATGCGCTGTCACTTTCGGTGGCTGCGCTTACGGGATCTTTATTGCTGCTTGCAGCAATGCCCCCGATTCATCTGCTTGCCCCAACAGTATTTATTTTCGGTTTAACGTTAGGATGCGTTGAAGTCGGTGGAAATATTTACGGAACACATCTTGAGAAAACGACAAAAAGGATATTGCTGCCGTCAATGCACGGATGTTATTCATTAGGAGAAATCATAGCTCTTGCCATTATCTGCGCTTTAATTTTCTTAAAATTCAGTATTTTTGCAGCAATAGCTATTCCGTCCGTAATTTTAACCGGAATAACATTAAATGCCTTACGCAACATAGGCAGCGTAGCGATCTTTAACTCTGATAAAAAGCACAAAGAGAAAATGTTCGTACTGCCCAAAGGTGCCGTAATTTTCTTTGCATTTATTTCAAGCCTTATTTATATGGTTGAAGGCGGAATGCTTGATTGGTCAGGTCTTTTCTTATTGCAAAAAACCGATATCAGTATCGGATTTGCCAGCTCCGCCTATATTGTCCTAATTATCGCTATGGCCGCCGGTCGTTTTTCAGGAGCTTATTTAATCGGTAAATTTAAAAACTACAAAGTCGTGTTGGGCGGAGTAAGCCTCTGCGCTACCGCACTTATAGCCGTATACTTTGCGCAAAATTTAATTATTATCTACGCCTGCTTTATGGTTTTGGGTTTTGCTCTAGCCAATATTATGCCTATCTGCATTTCGCTTGCTGGAAAGCAACAGAGCATGCCGGTCATAGCGGCCGTATCGTCAATTTCAACTTGCGGGTACGGAGCTTTGATTTTAGGCCCTGCTTTAATCGGCTTCATGTCTGAGCTCATAACCTTAAACGGAGCATTCGGCGCATTAGGCTTGATGTCATTAGCATTGTCATTCATTATTATTTATAAAAGAAGACTATTTGCTATAGCTTAGAAAATACTCCTCACTTAAAAGGAGAAAAAATGGACTTTAACTTCAACCAGCTTCAAGCCTTCGTTTTAGCCGCCAAATTAGGATCTTTTTCCCAAACTGCGCGGCATATGGGCAAAGCTCAATCGGTAATTTCAGGATATATCCGTGATTTAGAGGACGATCTTAATTATCAACTGTTTAAACGCGGACATAAAATTGAACTTACCGAGCGCGGCGCCCTACTTTTAAAACATGTAAAAAAGCTGGTTGAAGACGGCGAAATCTTTTACGAACGAGCTATGGCACTTCATGACACGGCCCAGCCAAGTCTTCATTTCGGAATTGATTTTTCTATATATGATGCAGAGCTTTTCCATGTCTTACGCCAATATGCAGAGGCATTTCCTCATCTTGCTTTGCGCTTGTCCCCGATTTCTTCTTTTGAAGTAAAAGAGCTCATGCTTGAATACGATCTGGATGTTGCTCTTTATTTTAATCATAACGAGACCCTGCCGTTTAATTTCACCCATTTACGTCAGGTTCCCAATCGTATTATTGTAGGAAAACATCATCCGCTTGCAGATCAAAAAGAGATAACGCGTGATCTTTTAGCTAAACATCGCCAAATCGTTATCTGCTCAAATCTAAGTCGTGATGCCAAGGGAATTACCATATCTCCCAATGCATGGGAGGTCGATAATTATTATTATGCCTTATCATTAGTATCTCATAATGTCGGTTTTGCGATTGTTCCTGAACTGTTGACCGATCTTGATTACGAATTCACAAAAAGCATCATTACTCTTAATGATGATAACCTTAACTTTCCTGATGCAACTTTATCATTAGTATGGAAAGACGGATTATCTGAACTTAAACATTTTAATTTTTTAAAAGAAAAGATCTGTAAAGCCTATTCAATCTGATTTTCTAAAAAAATTTACTCTATCTTAAGTTAGGGCAAAGACAAACTTAAAAAAACAAAAGAATATATAAACAAAAACCTCATTGATAAGCCTTAATAGCAACCAATGAGGAACCTACGATTTAAAAAAAGATAGAGAAAATTTTTGCCTTATTTTCTCTTGTACTCAATAAGACAAACCAAAGCTGAAGCCATAATTATGAAATAACCCCATAATTCAGCGGTTTCTTCAACAAGTCTCTTCATATCCACATGAAAATTAGGACCTAAAGCATTCTCCCAGAATACTTTCATTCCGAACATACGCGAAAAAATCAAAACTACCGTAACGCCGGCAAACAGCCAGTAAAATGAATACTTTTCCAAGCTGGAGCTAATATCATCAATAACCTTTTTATATCCTGAACGCAGACTTGAGTAAACGAACAAAGCCGTAGCAGCTAAAGCAAAATAAACCCAGCTGCCATGAAATAAATAAGTGTCAAAAAAGGCATCAAGCTCTCTAATCATAAGACAGACAAGAAAACCGCTTATCAATATATAAAATTTATTGGGAGCCTGTCTTCCTATAAAACAATAAATTGCAGCAGAGGCCAAAAGAAGAAAAGTTTGCGTGTTTTCCACAAGACCTTGCTCTGAAAACTTGTCTTCAGGAAACAAAATAGTATCTGCAAAAGCCACTCCAAAAGTAATAAAACAAGTTAAAGATGCTCCGATAAAACATCCAAAAGCTTTTAAAATAACAAGACTGTCTTTACTCATGACTTTTTCCGCTATTAATTTTCTTCTTTATCCGTGAAAACTTTACTCAAAATTAGGAGTTTTGAGTTTTGTTGCATCCTGATATCACGAATTAAAGCTTGATAATTTCAGCTTTAAAAATTTCATGCAACATGGGCTTGTAGCCGTACTCCATATATTTAAGGGAACAAATTTTATACGTTATTTTTTTCGTTATAAAAACATTTCTTGACCAAATGTCCGTATATATGAGGCTTTTCAAAAAAATTTTACATAAAATTTACATTTAAATATTCACTAGGTTTAAAACTTAATCTACCAATCAGTTTCTCTTTTTAAGAGAGCCAAAAAGCTGCTCTATGAGTATATTTAACGTTTCTTTTTTTAAATACCCAATACACAAAAACACAGGAAATAGGATTTTTCTTTGAGATCATTTATCAACTAAGTTGCAAACTATTACTTAATAATATTTAATATCAATAAAGAATAATTATTAGGAATAATTATGAAAAACCGCAACACCATTCAAGGCGCCCTAATTTTAGAAAAGGTAAAAAACCTTAAAGGTCATGCCTGCGCCGAGGAAATTTACGAAGCGGTGACCCATGAGCATCCTAATATAAGCAAGGCTACCGTATACCGGAATCTGAACAGACTTTCTGAACAAGGTCAAATCCATAAGATTGAGGTTCCCGGAAGCCCAGATAATTTTGAATTCCGTACCGTCCTGCATTACCACGTAAAATGCGAACGCTGCGGTCGAATTTTTGATGTGGACATGCCCTATAACCACCACCTTGAAGATCATATCGCTAATAAACACGGATTCATCTTCACGGGGCACGACATTATATTCAAAGGTTTTTGTCCTGATTGTCAAAAAGATTTACATAAAAAACATAATTATTAATGCCGATACGGCAAAAGGAGATATATCATGCGCAGTATTACCAAAATCGATCTTCAGTACGCTCACCGTTTCTACGGATTCCAAGGTGAAGCTCAATATCTGCACGGACATACCGGTGTTTTAACTATTGAAGTTGAAGACACTATTGAACCCGGAGTTAACATGGTATTTCCTTGCAACGAAATTCAAAAAACCGCTTGGGCTGTCCTTAAAAACTTCGATCATGCATTAATTTTGCGTGAAGACGACCCGCTTTTACCGGCCATTCTTGACGTTTACGAAAAACAAGGCATTAAAAACGGCGCTCCTTCTAATAAAATGAAAGGTGATGCTTTTAAAACCGAACTTGCAACTGCCTATCCTGATTGCCGCTTGGTTGTAACTAAAGAAACTATGACGGTCGAAGGCATGATTAAAATTGTCTATGATCTGCTTAAAGACAAACTTAACATCGTCAAACTCACCTTCACTAGCGGGGTAAATGCCGCCTGTGCAGAATTTCCTGCTCAAGAAAGCAGAGCACGTTGCCCTCTTTGCGGGGTCGCTCTTAATGAAAACGGCGTTTGTCCTAAATGCGGATGGCGTAAAGCCTAAGGTTTTAAACCAGTAATCTTGTAATTACCATAAGAAAGAGCGCACAGCTCTTTCTTTTTTTTGTAAAAAGATTTTTTGCTAAATTCCTGTCTTCAATAGCAGATGCTAAAATGTTCTTAAATCTTTAAGGAGTAACACGATGGAAGATCAGGTAAGCGGTAATGAATTAACCTCCATAACCTTCACGATTATGGGGAATAAATTTACTTTGCGCTGCGCCAAAAAGCAGGAAAACGATCTAAAAAAATCCATCGAACAAGTACAAAATATCAGCGCCGATATCTTAAGAAAAACCCCTAATTTATCTATAACCCAAGCGGCAATCTTAACTGCCATTGAAAGTCAAAACCGCCTACAAAGTTATCTTGGGGCCTCTACTCCTTTTCAAAGAGAAGCCAAAAGTCTTATCCGCATCATAAAGAAAAATTTAAATGACTCTCGAGACTAAGTTAAAGCGTGACGCTTTAAGAAAACGCATGCGTACATCACGGCTTATGCTGTCGGAAAAAGCATTACGTGATGCCGAATCCCATATTTTTGAGAAAGTTATTACTCTTTCTTTACTTAAAGAAAGAAGAACAATCGGCTCTTATGTCGGGCTTAACGGCGAAATAAACACTATGCTTTTAAATAATTATCTAAAAGCTAAAAAGCACACCGTAGCTCTGCCTGTCATTCACCCGACAGAAAAAGGCCAAATGCAATTTTATACTTATGATGACGAAAGTTGTTTAGTTAAAAACCGCTTTGGGATCCTTGAACCTTTAACCTACCGCGACAAATTAATCACCCCGGATCTTTTTGAAGTGCTGCTAATTCCGTTACTGGCTTTTGATGTTAAAGGTAATCGCTTGGGAATGGGCGGCGGTTATTATGATCGATTATTAAAAAAGGTCAGTGCCAACTGCGTTCTTATCGGACTTGCACATGACTTTCAATATGTAGATGAAGTCCCCTCAGAAGATTGGGATATGCCGCTTGATGAAATCATAACCCCAACCCGGCACCTAGTGTTTATCAAAAAGTACTAGATATAAAAAACCCCGTACTTAAAGTACAGGGTTAATAGTATCTTTAACTTAAAAATTATTCGCCGACAGACGGAACGTCACCATCAACAGTCGGAACATCAGCGGGAGTCTTATTCTCAACCGGAGTTGAAATTTCACTCTCACTTGAAATATTGGTAAAAGAATCATTCTGCACGGAATGATCTTTCTGCAACCAACCGATAAATAAGCAGATGGCAAAAAACACGATTGCCAAAAGCCATGTGCTGCGGGTTAAAAAATTACCAGAACCGACTGCACCGAATACAGTATTAGAAGCACCGGCACCGAAAGATGCCCCCATGCCTGCGCCTTTACCTTGCTGAACCAAAATTAAAGCAACCATGGCAACGGCGACTAAAAGAAAAACAACAATAACAATCTCGTACATTTTAATGACCTGTTAAAAGATCTTACTTGTGGGCATGCATGATACTAGTTCTGCGCCTATTTGTAAAGATCTATGCTTCTTCCGCCTGATGGCGAATCACATTGGAAATTCTTTGAGCCAAGCGATGCACATATTCACGATCTTCGCCTTCAACCATGACACGGACCACCGGCTCTGTCCCGGACTTACGCAACAACACGCGTCCGCGAGAACCAAGTTCATTTTCCACAGCTTTAACTTCAGATAAAACTTTTTCATCCGACAAAGCATCAAAACCTGCCGACAAACGCAGATTAACAAGCTCCTGCGGGAACATATCAAGAGATCTTACCAGATCCTCAAGAGACTTGCCCTGACGAATTGCTGCCTTTAATACCTGCAAAGCCGACACAATGCCATCGCCGGTAGAAACATAATTAAGACAGATGATGTGACCGCTGTTTTCTCCGCCTAAATTCCATTTTTTGTCAAGCAGAGTTTCCATTACGTAACGATCACCCACTGCAGATCTGGTAAATTCGATGCCTTCACGTTTTAATGCCAATTCAAGACCTAAATTTGACATTAAGGTACCGACGACTCCGCCGTGTAATTTATTTTGAACAAAACGATCTTTTGCGATGATATATAAAAGTGCATCACCATCTAAAAGATGACCGTGAGAATCGACCATCATCACTCGATCACCGTCACCGTCAAAAGCAATACCCAAATCGGCCTTCGTCGCTAAAACTTTCTCTATTAAAGCCTCAGGATGAGTGGATCCGACACCGTCGTTAATATTGATGCCATCAGGACGATCTCCAATGGTAATAACTTTAGCGCCTAACTCTCTAAATACCATCGGAGCTACATGATAGGTAGCTCCGTTGGCACAATCGATAACAATCTTTAATCCGCTTAAGCTCATATGATTAGCAAATGAACTCTTGCAAAACTCTATATAACGTCCCGGAGCATCTTCCTGACGATAAGCGCGGCCGAATTCAGCAGAATCGGCCAGCACAATATCGCTTTCCAGTATTTTCTCAATCTCAAGCTCCACCTCATCAGGAAGCTTAGTTCCCTCTCGGGAAAAGAACTTTATTCCATTATCATAATAGGGATTATGCGAAGCGCTTATCACAACACCTAAATCAGCTCTGAAAGCTTTAGTAAGATAAGAAATAGCAGGGGTGGGCATCGGTCCTAACAGAACGGTAGAAACACCTGCTGCACTAAATCCCGACTCTAAAGCTGCTTCAAGCATATAGCCTGAAAGACGGGTATCCTTGCCGATAATAACCTTGCCGCCTTTTTTCCTTGAAAGGACTTTTCCTGCAGCCATACCCAGTTTTAAGACAAAATCAGGGGTTATAGGATATTGTCCGACACGCCCGCGTACACCGTCGGTACCGAAATACTTACGCTTCACTTATTTTTTCCTTTTTGATTTTAAAACCGTTAATTTGCATGCTTACGCTTGAATCTTGAAGCAATAGCCTTAGTAAGCTTAAACGGACGAGCACTTTTATTAACTGCCTGCCAAGTGTCAAGTGCCAAAGCCATCTCCGCAACTCTCTCAGTTCTTATAATATTAACTCCGGAGTTAACGCAAAAAAGACAAGCTGCCACTGCAGCAGAAAAATGCTCATTTAAATAATTATCCGCATGCGGAATGGAGCGAGGCATTGCCATTGTCATCGGAAGAGCAAAGCTTTTAAGCGTCTCAAGACGTCCTATAAGTTTTAATTTAGATTCAATCGGAGCTGACTGACTTAAAGAAGGATCTATTAACAAATTACGTCTATCGATTCCGGCATTAAGGCAGGCATCAATTCTTTCGTATAAATACGCAGAGATGTCACCCATAGGATCAAGAGATCCTTCTGTGTCAAAATCTATATTGTGATCAAAAACCAGACATACCGGAACTTTAAGCATTGCAACAGTCTCAAGAGCTCCTTTAGCTTTTAATGCATCAGGATCGATGATAAGACATGCTCCCGCACCTACAGCCGACTTCATCACTGACGGATACTTTGTTGTAATTGCCACATATAAAGACGTATTTTGCGCTACGGCTTTAACAATTGGAACGAGTTTTGTAAGTTCATCAGCTTCTTCAGGAATACCTTCCTCTACCTGCAGACCGATTTCGATAAAATCAGCACCATCCTCCTGCATTTCCTTAGCTTTTCTAACAAAATCCTCTACGGATCCTATCTCTCCGGGATGAACTACAAGGGCCCCCATAATACGGGGAGAATAAAGTTCAAGATCCTCGCCTTTAAGATGAAGCTTCATAGAAAAGTCCTCGCCTATGCCGAATGTGCAAAAGCCGTCTAAAAAACGGCTTTAGTTCATTTTTAATTCTGAGAAGGGTTTTCCTTATCTCCAGCGCCTTCTTCATTGATTTTAGGAACATCGCTGTTATTTGAAGAATCGCCGTTTTGTGTTCCTTCTTCTTTAGGAGGCTGTGATGTTTGCCCCTGATTGGAAGACGACGCATTACCTGCATTCGGAGTCTGTCCGCCTACATTATCCTTGGAACTTGATGACGGTGCTCGGCACGGACGACGCGCCATTAAATCATCAATCTGCTCGGCATCCAAAGTTTCGTATTTTAATAAGGCTTCTTTCATAGCCTCTAAAATGTCTTTGTTTTCCTGAAGCAGTTTTTCCGCTTTTTCATAGCAGGAATTGATGATCTTGCTGACTTCCTCATCAATTATCAAAGTAGTCTTATCCGACAACGGCATCGTCTGAGTAGTACCGCCGCCCAGGAACATACTGCGCTCACTATCTTGATCAAACTGCATCGGCGGCAAACGCTTACTCATGCCCCAGCGTGTAACCATACGACGTGCAATGTCCGTTGCACGTTCAATATCATTTGAGGCCCCTGTAGTTACCGCAGCTTCGCCGAACATCATCTCTTCAGCAATACGACCTGCAAATAAAGTAGAAATATTTGATAAAAGGTATTGCTTGGACTGGCTGTAGCGATCCTGTTCCGGAAGGTACATTGTCACGCCTAAAGCTCTGCCTCTGGGAATAATCGATACTTTATACACCGGGTCATGTTCGGGAACCAAGCGTCCGACAATCGTATGCCCTGCTTCATGATAAGCAGTATTGGCCTTTTCATGATCGTTCATTACAAGAGAGCGACGCTCCGCACCCATTAAGAGCTTATCTTTAGCCTCTTCAAACTGCTGCATGGAAACGACGCGCAAATTAGCGCGAGCTGCAGCCAATGCTGCCTCGTTTACTAAGTTAGCCAAATCCGCACCGGAGAAGCCGGGAGTTCCGCGAGCAAGAACTGCGGCGTCAACGTCAGATCCCAAAGGAACTTTACGCATATGAACTTTCAAAATCTGTTCACGACCGCGGACATCAGGCAAACCTACAACGACCTGGCGATCAAAACGTCCCGGACGCAGCAAAGCAGGATCCAAAACGTCAGGACGGTTTGTTGCTGCAATAACGATAACCGCCTCAAATCCCTCAAAACCGTCCATTTCAACAAGCAGCTGGTTTAAGGTCTGTTCACGTTCATCATGTCCGCCGCCTAAACCGACGCCGCGCTTACGACCTACGGCATCAATTTCATCGATAAAAATGATGCAAGGGGCATTCTTTTTGGCTGTTTGGAACATGTCACGAACACGTGAAGCACCGACACCAACGAACATTTCAACGAAATCAGATCCGGAAATCGAGAAGAACGGTACTTTGGCTTCACCGGCAATTGCTCTTGCCAACAAAGTCTTACCGGTACCGGGAGGCCCTACCATCAAAACACCGCGAGGAATACGTCCGCCTAATTTTTGATACTTTGACGGATCTTTTAAGAAATCAACCAACTCCTCGACATCTTCTTTAGCCTCATCGCAGCCTGCAACATCGGCAAACGTGGTTTTAATCTGATTTTCGCCTAAAAGCTTCGCCTTACTCTTACCGAAAGACAAAGGATTGCCCTTTCCTCCGCCCTGCATTTGACGCGAGAAATAAATCCACACGCCGATTAACAGCAGCATCGGGAACCAGGAAATCAAAATAGAAGTAAGAAGACTGGTTTCCTCCGGCTTGGTACCTGAAGTTCTCACATTATGAGAAATCAAAGTATTTAAAATAGCGTTATCGTGAATAGGCATAACGGTAACGAAAGTTTCACCGCTGCGCCTTATACCGTTAATAACCTGACCGTCAAAAACAGCTTCCTGAATTTGATCTTGTTCGACCTCACGTACGAAAGTCGTGTAATCCATAGTCCGTCCGGTCGACTCTCTTGTCGTAAAAGAATCAAAGAGAGACATCAAAATAACGGCAATAACAAGCCACAATATAAGGTTCTTGGCCATAATTCCCCTTTATTAATTACCGATTTTGGCATCGGTTTCATCAAATTTGTCAGGAGCCACTCCGTTTAAAGGATGACCTTTAAAACCGGTCGCCACCATATATACCTCACGCGAACGATCACGTGACGCATCAGGTTTTCTTACTTTAACCGTGGAAAAATCTTTTCTTAATTCGGCAAGATATTCCTGAGAGCCGCTTCCCGTGAAAACTTTTACAACAAAAGAGCCGCCGATTCTTAACACGCGTCGAGCCATATCAAGAGCAAGCTCCGATAGAAGCATAGCGCGCGGCTGATCGATTGCCGTAGTTCCCGACATGTTAGGAGCCATATCAGACAACACGACATCAGCACCGACACCTATCATGGAATAAAGCTTTAAAAACACGGCTTCATCTCTAAAATCGCCTTGTAAAAAGGTTACATTGCGGATCGGTCTTATCGGCAAAATATCACAGGCTATGACTTTGCCTTTTTCTCCGACGCATTTAACTGCAAACTCCGACCAACCGCCGGGGGCTGCTCCTAAATCAACCACTATATTTCCTGCTTTTATAAGTCGATCTCGCTGCTGCAGTTCTTCAAGCTTAAAACTGGCACGAGACCTTAATCCGCGCTTATGCGCTTCTTTTACATAAGGGTCGGAAAAATGCTCCTTAAGCCATCTGGTCTGACTTGCGGTTCTTTTACGTGCCGGCATGAAAATCCTTAATCTAAAAATATAAAGTCGTAAGACAATTTACTTATTATACAAATAATGATGATTTAATATAATAATAAGACTGACTTTTGTGTACAATACGCTTAATTTTTTCATATCAGGGTTAAAAATATGCCTTTAAATTCACGTCAGCGCCAATTTTTAAAAGCTCAAGCTCATGCTTTAAATCCTCTTATCCTTTTGGGAAATGACGGATTATCCGAGGCTGTCATCAAAGAGCTCGACAGCACGATTGAGCACCACGAGCTTGTTAAAATCAAACTTAATGCAGGAGACGGACGCAAAGAACAAGCCGCTAAAGCCGCTGAAGCCGTCAACGCCGAATTGGTCCAAGTCGTAGGAAGAATCGCAACTTTATTTAGACAAAGAAAAGAAGAAAGCAGATTCATCCTTCCTCGCTAAAAAAGTTTTTTCCTCTTAAATTAAAACCCGATTACGGGTTTTAATTTACTCCCGGAAATGACGAAACTTCTTTAATACTGACATCCTCAAAAGCATTAACGAACTGCACTGTAAAATCCGGAAACGAATTAACTATCTGCCACTTTCCGCATGAATCAGGAAAAGCCGACACGAATTTAACCTTTAAATCGGGAAAAGAATTTACCTTTTTTACTTTAATATCGGCAAAAGCATTGACTATTTTTACTTTTCCGTACAGAGGAATACCGTTAAAGGTACAATTTGCTCCCACATCGGCAAATGACGCTAACGGAAGCAAGAGACATAATAAAGATAAAATAATTTTTTGCATATGAAAAAAGCGCCGGTAAAAACAGCGCCTTTTATAAAAATTAATTTTCGTATTTTATTTCGGCAATTTCATAAGTAACTTGTCCGCGCGGAATATTAATTTGCGCTTCGTCACCTTCAATCTTGCCTAAAAGACCTTTAGCAATTGGTGTCTTATAAGAAATTAAATTTGACTGAATATCAGCCTCATCCTCACCTACTATCTTATAAGTCACTTCTTTATCGGTATCTACATCAATTACCGTAACCGTACATCCGAACACGACTTTTAACGGGGCACCGCCTGCAGGCTTTAATTTTGTTACATCAATGATGTTGGCAGTAGCCAGCTTAGCTTCGATATCTTTAATACGAGCTTCGCACAATCCCTGTTCTTCTTTTGCTGCATCATATTCCGCATTTTCACTTAAATCACCGTGACTGCGAGCCTCAGCAATTGCAGCGACGATACGCGGGCGCTCGACCAGCTTCAAACGCTCCAGCTCTTTACGCAAGAGCATCTCACCGCGAGCGGTCATCGGAGTTTGTTCCATTGCTTTTTCCTTAAAAATAAAGCGTCCCTTTAAGGACGCCGTAAAAAAACATAAAACTTTAAGATTGAACTCAATCTTCTGCAATTAAGTCTATCATTTTCCCTTACCCATATCAAAGGTATTAGGAAAAGGATCATTTTGCTATATCATCAAAGAATTTCTTAACTTTATTTAAGAATCCTTCACTTTTAGGAGTATGCGAAGAACGAGCCGCAGCCTGAGCCTGCGGATCAATTTCCTTCCCGTTTTCTTCTCCGTTTAAAGATGCCTCAAATTTTGCTAACAAATCCTTTTGGTACGAAGTAAGATTGACCGGAGTTTCAACGATGATCCTACAATATAAATTACCTTTCGTACTGCTGCGCACCGATTTTACGCCTTTGCCGGCAAGACGCATAACCGTGCCTGTTTGAGTTCCCGGACGAACGGAAATCGTAACGCGTCCGTCCAATGTCGGGACTTCTACTTTCCCGCCTAATGCAGCAGTGGTAAAACTTACAGGAACCTCACATGAAAGATCGTTTCCGTCACGCTCGAAAATGTTATGCGGTTTAACATCGACGACAACGTACAAGTCTCCTGCCGGAGCCCCGTTAAGACCAGCCTCACCCTCACCCTGAAGACGGATACGATCTCCTACGTCAACCCCCGCCGGAATATTGACGCTTAGCATCTTAGTCTTTTCAACTCTTCCGGTTCCGTGACACTCGGTGCACGGATTTTCGATTATCTCACCGGTTCCATGACATTGCGGGCAAATCTGAGCAATACTCATAAAGCCCTGACGCATGTGAACCTGTCCGCTTCCGTGGCAAGTAGGACAAGTTTTCTTACCGGTTCCTCCCGTGCCGTTACACTTTTCACAACGCACGCGAGTTTTAATATTAATCTTCTTTGTGACTCCGCGAACCGCTTCTTCAAGAGTAAGAGTCAAACGGACACGTAAGTCATTTCCAGGAACCACTTGAGGTCCGCGTCTTGCTCTCCCTCCGGCGGCTCCGCCGAAAATGTCACCGAAAATATCGCCGAAATTTCCAAAGATGTCAGAAAAATCCGCATTGCTAAAACCGGCACCGCCTGCACCTTGACCGTTAATGCCTTCAAAGCCGAACTGATCATAAGCCTGGCGTTTTTGCGGATCGGATAAAACCTGATAGGCTTCGTTTATTTCACGGAATTTCTCTCCGGCATCAGGATCTTTGTTGTGATCGGGGTGATACTTGATGGCAAGGCGTTTGAACGCGCGCTTAATGGTTGCCTCATCAGCATCTTTTGCAACCCCCAGCACTTCATAATAATCACGTTTGTCTGCCATATATCCCTCATAAACTTATCGTTATCCAAATGTGGACAAGACTAAAAAATACCAAGAGATTAAAAGTTTCTGCTTTTCACTTAAAAAGATTTACAGAAGATTAAAAATTAAAATCTTTATTAAGAACATTGAAAGGCAGGAGCTTTACACTCCTGCCTTTAGTGTAGTCATCTATCTTTATACAGATTACTTCTTGTCGTCTTTTACTTCTTCAAACTCGGCGTCGACGACATCGTCTTTCTTTTGACCGTCCTGAGCGCCGGCACCTGCATTAGCTTGCTGCTGTGAAGCCTGCTGAGCCTGTGCCTGAGCCTGAGCTGCCTGCATTAAGGTCTGACCTGCCTGCAAAACTGCTTTTTCAGCATTCTCGATCTTATCCTTGTCATCACCGCGAATTGCAAGTTCAAGTTCGCTTAAAGCTTTCTCTACTTTTGCCTTATCATCAGCTGAGACATTGGCGCCTACATCCTGAAGCTGCTTACGCATTGCATGAGCGGTTGCATCGGCACGGTTACGTGCAGCAGCAAGCTCTTCAAACTTCTTGTCTTCTGCAGAGTGCTCTTCTGCTTCACGAACCATACGTTTGATATCTTCCTCAGACAAACCGGATGAAGACTTAATGGTAATCTTCTGCTCTTTACCGGTATTCTTATCTTTAGCTGATACGTGAATCAAGCCGTCGGCATCAATATCGAAAGTAACTTCAATCTGAGGAATTCCGCGCGGTGCAGGAGAAATGCCCTCAAGATTAAACTGACCTAAAGACTTGTTATCTGCAGCACGCTTACGCTCACCCTGCAGCACATGAATAGTTACGGCAGGCTGATTGTCTTCTGCGGTTGAAAACACCTGAGACTTCTTGGTCGGGATAGTGGTGTTCTTCTCAATAAGAGTAGTCATCACTCCGCCTAAAGTCTCAATACCCAAGGACAACGGAGTTACGTCAAGGAGCAAGACGTCTTTCTTGGTTCCTGACAAAACACCGCCCTGAATTGCAGCACCGATAGCAACCGCCTCATCCGGGTTAACGTCCTTACGCGGTTCTTTACCGAAGAAATCGGCTACAAGTTTCTGAACCATCGGCATTCTGGTCTGACCGCCGACAAGAAGAACGTCATCAACGTCGCTGGGAGACAAACCTGCATCTTTCAAAGCAGTACGAACCGGGTCCAAAGTCTTGTTAACCAAATCCTCAACCAAAGACTCGAGTTTGGCACGAGTGATCTTGATATTCATGTGCTTAGGGCCGGTTGCATCAGCAGTAATGTACGGCAAGTTGACATCAGTCTGCTGTGATGAAGACAACTCAATCTTAGCCTTTTCGGCAGCTTCCTTCAAACGCTGCAATGCAAGCTGATCCTGACGTAAGTCAACACCCTGCTCATTCTTGAACTCATCAACTAAATAATTGATGATGCGATTATCAAAATCTTCACCGCCTAAATGAGTATCACCGTTAGTAGCCAAAACTTCGAAGGTCTTTTCACCGTCTACTTCATCAATATCAATAATGGAGATATCAAAAGTACCGCCACCTAAGTCGTAAACAGCAATCTTCTGCTCACCCTTGGCTTTATCTTCACCATAAGCGATTGAAGCTGCAGTCGGCTCATTGATGATGCGCTTTACGTCAAGTCCGGCAATACGTCCGGCATCCTTAGTAGCCTGACGCTGTGAATCATTAAAGTAAGCCGGGCAGGTAATAACGGCTTCGGTAACTTCCTCACCTAAAATATCCTCAGCAGTTTTCTTCATCTTCTTCAAAACTTCGGCTGAAATCTGAGGAGGAGCTAATTTCTTGTCTCTTACGTCTACCCAAGCATCTCCGTTATCTGCTCTAATAATCTTAAACGGCATGATGGAAATGTCGCGCTGAACCTCGGCATCATCATAACGACGACCGATTAAACGCTTAATTGCAAACAAAGTGTTCTTAGGATTGGTAACAGCCTGACGCTTTGCCGCTTCACCAACCAAAATCTCTCCGTCTTCTGCGTATGCAACGATGGAAGGAGTTGTACGGCGACCTTCTGAATTCTCCAATACACGTACTTTATCACCGTCAAGCACGGCAACACATGAGTTGGTAGTACCTAAGTCAATACCGATAATCTTTCCCATAATTTAATTTCTCCGCTAATTAGTACCGTCTTTATTGTTTTATTTGGAGACGGATTAAAATCTTTCTGCTACTGAATATGGAGACTAAAAACTAAAATTCAAGTCCCCGTTACATTTTTTATTCTGCGGCTCTTGCCACCATCACCATTGCCGGACGAACCACACGACCGTTTAAGATAAAGCCCTTTTGCATCACGGAAACAATGCAGTTAGGCTTAACGTCCTTGCTCGGGATCATGGAAATTGCCTGATGAACGTTAGGATCAAAAGGCTCACCTACCGGATTGATTCTTTCAACACCGAAGGAAGAAAGTTCTTTTAAGAATAAACGTAAAGTCGCTTCTACACCTTGAACCATAGCATCTTCGGCATTTTCAGTTTTGCTCTTTCCCGCTTCAAGAGCCATATCAAGAGAATCAACGACCGGAATTAATGCTTTAACGAATTTCTCCAAAGCATATTTGCGTTCACGCTCAACATCAGCTTCAGCTCTCTTTCTTGAATTATCAGCCTCAGCAACAGCACGCAGCATTTTTTCTTTATCACTTAATGCCTGTTTGGCTAAAACTTCAAGCTGCGATTTAAGAGCCGCAATTGTGACATGAGGATCTTCTTCTTTTGCTTGAGCCTCTTCCTGTTCTGCATTTTGTGCTTGTGAAGAAGCATCAGATTTAGCTGTTTCTTCTCCTTGCTGCAAAACAACTTTTTCATCAGGCTGAGCATTTGTTGTCTCTTGAACTTGTGCTTCTGCGTTAACATTCATTTCTTCAGGCTGCTTTTCCTCGGTCATTTCAAATCCTCACGATGATTATTATCTTCATCAGTCTTAAACAAGACTTTTGCTGCAAAAATAAACTCCGTAAATTAAAAACTTAAAAATAAAATTCAAGTCAAATAAAAACGGACCAAATTTTGCAAAAATCATTTTGTTTAACAAATGGGGATGTGTTTTTTTAATTTCAAGAGACTGTCTTTATTTTTTGCTAAAATGCTGATAGTTAATTTAAGGTTTAATTTTATGCGTTCTCGTAAATTCTTATTAATTTCAAGTTTGATTGCCTCTTTGGCTGTTTTTTCCTCAGGTTGCGCCTATCGTGCCGATTTAGCTCAAGGCAATTTTGTCGAACAGGAAAACATCAATAAATTACATTACGGAATGTCCGCCGAACAGGTACGTTTTATTTTAGGAACTCCGATGCTCGTAGATCCTTTTGATAATTCAAGATGGTACTACGTGCATTATTTCAGAGAAGGCTGGGATGATCCGCAGATAAAAAATCTTATTGTTCTGTTCAACGGAGCAACCTTAGTTGATATTTCCGGTGATTTTGAAAAGCCTGCAAGCTTTAATGAACCGTCAACAGACGTAAGCAAAATTTCTCTTGATAAAATTCTTAAAACATCAAGCAGTAATGCCGTTAACGACAGTACGGAAACTGCCTCAGAAGAATAAGAACCGATGTTAAAAACTAAGACACAAACTGTTATTTCTGTCTTATTCGTTTGCGGAATGGGCATCCTTTCTGGATGCTCTATCCAAGATGAAACTAATGAAAATATTAAAAATAAAACCGAGAATGAAGAAATAACGCAAATAAGTGACTTAGAACAAACATTCATTGATGATGCCAATCTCTGTGTAAAAGGCGACATAAGTAATCTGCAGTCTATTATTGATCGCTATAAAAAAAGTTATCGGGATCAAAACTATCCTGAGCCCTATTCTCTTCAGAAAAAAAATGCCAACCGCGCTTTTGAAAAATGCGCGCAAAAAGCGCTGCGGCTAGGAGATTCTTCTGCGTTCAACGCTATGATCACCAGGCCCGGACAAGCAGCAAGAATTTCCAGAGGCTTTTATATTAACGGGAACTTAACCGAAGGTGCTTTCTGGCTGCAAAGAGTAATTAATATCGAAGGTCCCGAAAACGGCTATGAACGAGCCGGCAGAATCTTTATCCAAAAAAAAGAGACTCTTCCTATAGGCGCCAAACTGCTTGAATACTCCGCTCGTCTTGGCAGCATTACCGCAAGACAGTCGCTTTACAATCTTACAAATCCTTCTTCTTATGCGTTTTTACAACTTACAAAAGCTGAAGAAGAACAGGAAAAAGTCTCAAATAATTCAGAGCAAAACGAAACAAAAGTCGACAGCGGATCTTCAGATAAGAAAAATCCTTAATTTAATTTTTACTTAACAATCAATGTCTATAATGGATATGTTTTGTCTTACAAGCGTTAAAAGCTTTTAAGTACAGCAAAGTTTTATCTGTAACGCATCTTTATAATATAAGAACCGGAAATTTTACTGCTATGGAAAATATGAATACTTATATCCCTAAGGAAATCAGCTGGCTTTCCTTTAATGCCCGTGTTTTACAAGAAGCTTCCGATAAGTCGGTTCCTTTAATTGAGCGTGTCAGATTTTTAGGCATTTACTCAAGCAATCAGGATGAATTCTTCAAAGTAAGAGTTGCCGATTTAAAACGTCAAATCATTATCAATAAAGAAAAAGGCAACAGTGAAGAAACTGCCAAGCTTTTGCGCAAAGTCCAAAGTACGACCAGTGATTATCAAAAGGTCATGAACAAAATTTATAATGACCTTTTAGATGAACTGGCCAAAAAGAAAATTTTCTTAAAAGATGAAAACCAAATTAACGAAGAACAAAAAAAATGGATTAAATCCTATTTTAAGCGTCACGTTTTAAAGCATATAAGACCGGTTATCGTTACTGAAAGTATCGATCTTGTTTCATTTTTAAAAGACCAATATACCTATCTGCTGGTCAAGATGTTCAACAAAAAAGGCGATACTTACGCCTTAATCGAAATTCCGTCAGATACCGTTCCGCGCTTTATCCGTATGCCTTCGGATACCGAGGGTGAAACAACCCTCATGTTTCTTGATAACGTTATCCGCATCGGACTTGACACGATTTTTAAAGGATATTTTGATTACGACAATATCGAAGCTTACTCCATAAAGATGAATCGTGATGCAGAATACGATCTGCAAAGCTCGGTCGACAAAGGCGTGCTTGAAACCATGTCCGATTCGTTAAAACAGCGCCTTAACGCCAAACCGGTACGTTTTGCGTATGACAGGGCAATGCCCAAAGATATAGTGGAATTTATGGCGGGCAAATTAAAAATGAGTGAAATCGACTCGTTAATGCCCGGTAATCGCTATCATAATTTCAAAGACTTTTTATCATTCCCCAGCGTCGGCAGCGATGACATGGAAAATCCTTCCCTGCCGTCTATTCATTCGACAGCTTTTGATCTTGCCGCCACCCCTTTTGAAGCAATCGCTCAAAAGGACATCCTGCTTTATTATCCGTATTATTCTTTTGAATACTTCACCGAAGTACTGCGTCAGGCTTCATACGACCATAAAGTAAGATCGATAAAGATAAATATCTACCGTGTTGCATCAAACAGCCGTGTCATTGATTCTCTTATCGATGCTGCAAATAACGGCAAGCGCGTAACCGTAGTTGTCGAGTTAAAAGCTCGTTTTGACGAAGCCAATAACATTCAATGGGCATCTCGTCTAACTAACGCAGGAGTAAAAGTTCTTTTCGGCCTTCCTACTTTGAAGATACATTCAAAATTATGTCTTATCACAAGAAAGGAAAACGGAAAAACCGTACGTTATGCGCATATCGGAACCGGAAACTTCAATGAAAAAACTGCCAAAATCTATACCGATTTTGCCCTCTTTACCGTCAACCCGCAAATTACTGCAGAAGTTGAAAACGTCTTTGAATTCATTGAATATCCGTATACCCGTCCGCATTTTTCAAATCTGCTCGTATCTCCGATTAATGCCAGAAAGCGCATTTACGCCATGATTGACCGCGAGATTGAAAATGCTCTTACCGGTCTTCCTTCTTACATCAATTTCAAAGTAAATAACCTGGTAGATTTGGGAATAGTCGATCGTCTGTATAAAGCATCCCAGGCCGGGGTAAAAATTCGAGCCGTAGTCCGCGGCATGTGCTCATTGCGCCCGGGTATTGAGGGACTTTCCGACAACATCTACATTACATCAATCGTGGATAGGTTCTTAGAGCATCCGCGCGTTATGATTTTCTGCAATAACAATAATCCTGAGCTTTATATATCATCTGCAGATTGGATGACGCGCAACCTTGATTACCGAATTGAAGTCGGAGCCCCCGTGCTTGATGCGGATCTTAGAGATCGTATCAATACTATTTTCCGTATTCAGTGCAATGATAATCAAAAAGCCAGAATTATTGATAAAGATCAGAAAAATGAATACGTAAAAGCAGGAGAAAACGCCGTCCCGGTAAGAAGTCAAATTGCCATTCACACTTACCTGCAGCAGCTTGAATCAAAGCTTTATACGGAAAAAACAAAAAACCAAGATACTGCTTCTAATAAGAAAAATTCAAAGTAATTAATAACCGTACCGTAAGCCGCAACTGCAATTTTGTTGCGGCTTGTTCTTTTTTATATCATCAGATCTCTAGCTCCAAATTTTTTCACTTTTATTCTTAATTAAAAATCTTCGTATCTTCTAATCCTGTAGAAAACCATAAAAAAAGTGTGCATAAATCACAATTACAAAAGGATCTTGTCAAAATTGTCAATTTTTAATTAATAATATAACTCATCAGATCTATTAACGGTTTTAGAGTACTAAATTTCCGTTAATATCAGGCAATTACAGATTTAAAGCTGTATGTTTTAACCCAACTCCTTGATTTTTGAAGGTTTTATCATGGCAGATACTAAGATTTTCATTACTGATTGCGATCACGCCAACATCAACGAAGAAAAGGCAGTTTTCGACAAAGCCGGAATCGCTTACAAATTAGTTCAGTGCAAAACTGAAGATGACGTTATTGCTAATTGCCAAGGCGCAGTCGCAGTCTGCAACCAGTACGCTCCTTTGACCGATAAAGTCTTCTCCGCTATCCCGACCTTAAAGACCGTTGTACGTTACGGCGTAGGCGTTGACAATGTTGATCTCGTTGCCGCCACCAAGCACGGTGTTCAGGTCTGCAACGTCCCTGATTACGGTACCTTTGAAGTTGCCGATCAGGCTTTGGCCCTCATGATGGCTGTTACTCGTAAAGTTTGCCAGGCAAACTCCCAGGTTAAAGAAGGCAGATGGGATTATGCCGAAATGGCCCCTATTTCACGTTTATCAACTATAACCGTCGGTATTATCGGTTTAGGCCGTATCGGTCTTGCTTTTGCCCATCGTGTACACGCTTTAGGCTGCAAGGTAATCGGCTATGACATCTATACCGATCATGTTAAGAGCAACACTGAATACTCTTACATTACTTGCTGCTCTGAAGAAGAAGTTCTTAAGAATGCCGATGTAATTTCCCTGCACTGCGGATTAAATGCTGACAATGCCAAGATGATGAACGCAAAGACCTTCTCAGAAATGAAGAAAGGCGCCATGCTCATCAACGTAGCCCGCGGCGGTTTGGTTGACGAAGCCGCATTGGCTGATGCTTTGAAGTCAGGTCACTTAGGCGGTGCCGGCATTGACGTAACCTGCAAAGAGCCGCTTGAGGCCGACAGCCCGCTGCGCAGTGCTCCGAACATCGTTATCACTCCGCACATGGCATGGTATTCCGTACAGGCAGCTTCCGATCTTAAGACCAAGTGCGCTGAAGAAGCAGTACGCGGTGTTTTAGGTGAGAAAGCCCGTTGCCCGGTCAACAAGCTTTAATTACTAATTTTTGGTGTCCTTTGGCCCTCTTACCAAGAGGGCTTTTTTAGGAGAACGTTAAGTTCTCCTTTTTTATTTTTGAAAAGTTTTTAAAAATTTTCCTGCTCTAAGACCTTTAAAATAAAAATTTTATTATTAAGTAAATGCGCAACCATAGCATCGTTTGCATCTACTGATTTTCCGGATCTTATTGCATCAACTATAGCCCGATGCTCACCTATAGTGTCATGAGATAATTTTGATTGTGATAAATCAATAAACAGATCGATAGCCTTAAAAATTATCGGTTCAAGATTAGGTAAGACACTATTGCCGCTCATTTCCCCCAATAAAGAATGAAACTCAGAATCAGCCTGAGCATGCGATTTTCCCTGCTCAATCAACTCTTCAACAACAGCTGCCTGAGTTTCAAGTTTTATAAGCTGTTCTTTAGTGCGGTTCTGCGCGGCCAACGCGGCAACTCGCGGCTCAAGAATCATCCGAAACTCAACTAAATCATGAACAAGACGCTTTTTATCTTTTATAAAGGTAAAGCCTAAAGGATCCTGCGACACACCGGGCTTATCGCTTACATAAATCCCGGATCCGTGCTTAACTACTAAAATATTGCGCGAAGAAAGCATTCTTACAGCTTCACGCAAAGTAGAACGTCCGACGCCTAAAAGCTCGCAAAGAATCTTTTCGTTAGGTAACTTATCACCCTTGCCGAGTCCTTCGCTAACGATATGCTTGACAATTGTATCCGCCGTCACTTCAGACAAGGATTTAATACTGTCCATGTCCTCTTTTTTTATCTCCATATCTCTCCCTAAATATTTTGACGGTTTTTCTTATATAGTCTGATCATTTTATATTATCACCAGATGTACGGTAAATAATTATGCTGTTTACATTTAAATCAGATTTTTATGTGTTTTTGCATTTTATAAAAACACTAAAACATAAATAAAAATGATATAAATATATCTTTTTTTTATTTATAAAATATCCGGTTTGCATTGCCGCAAAAACAAAAAGCTTAAATAAAGATCTGATCTATCGGCTATCATAAAGAACAAAATACAATCTAACATACAAGACAAATTTATTTTGGTTTTGCCTTTAAATCGCGGGTTCTGATGTGCACAAACAATTTTTTTAAATATGATCAAACTCACAAATCAAATATCAAGATCTCATATCTATGATGCACAAGTCAAAATTTAGCTGTTAGTCAAAAATTTTTTTTCAAGATGTTTTTATAATCTACAACATTAAAGCGCAAGCCTTTAATGTTATAAAAATATCATTTACCGGAGTTTTGTATATGAAAAAAATGAAAATGTTAGGTTTAATGGCCAGCGTCGCAGTCGCCGTTATGACCGCAACCTCAGCAATGGCTGCCGACACCGTAACCTTACGTTTTGCTAACGTTACCAACCAGCCGTCAAAAGACGCTGCTCAAGTTTTGATCGATGTCGCTAACAAAGAATCCGGTGGTCGCCTTATCATCAAACACTTCCCTGACAATATGTTAGGTGATGACCGTGTCGTAACCGAATCCACCATTTTGGGTGATATCGACATGGTTCAGACTATGCCTTCAGTTTTGGCATCCATGATCCCCGACCTTTATGTTTGGGACGCTCCTTTCCTTTTCAATACCATGGATGAAGCTTGGAAGTGCATGGACAGCGAATTAGGTCTTTCAATCAATAAGCAGTCCGAAAAGAAAGGTCTTAAATATTTAGCAGCTCTTGAAAACGGCTTCCGTCACTACACCAACAATAAAGTTCCGGTAAAAGTTCCTGCCGATGTTAAAGGCCAGAAACTGCGCGTAATGGAGACCGAAATTCAGATCGCATTGTGGCGCACCTACGGTGCCAACCCGACCCCGATGGCCTTCACCGAAGTTATTTCCGCTTTGCAGCAAGGTACTATCGATGCTCAGGAAAACCCGCTTTCCATTATCGACTCCAACAAACTCTATGAAGTTCAGCACTACATTTCATTAACCGGCCACGTATTCAGCCCTCACTGCTTGTACATCAACCAGGAACGCTATGACTCTCTCGATCCTGAATTACAGCAGGCTTTGGATAAAGCAGCTGCCGCCTACCAGACTGCACAGCGTGCTCGTGCTACCGAACTTAACGCCTTGTCTGTCAAGAAATTCCAGGATGCAGGCTGCGAAGTTATCGAAGTTACCGATGCTGAAAAGGATCAGTGGCGTCAGATGGCCATCGACGGCAAAGTTTATGACTTAATCCGTGAAAAGATGGAACATCCTGAACTCTTGGACAAGATCCTCAATAAAGAGTATTAATCCATATTCTTGACTCCAAAAAAGTGGTCATTAAAAAATGGCCACTTTTTCTGTAACTCGGATAATAATTATGAAATTACTTAAGTTACTTGATGAGAAGCTTGAGATGTTCATCTGCATTACGCTGATGTCCGTTCTCACGATTGTTCTCGGCATCCAGGTATTCATGCGTTATGTAATGCAAGCTTCATTGTCCTGGTCCGAAGAATTAGCCCGCTATATGTTCGTATGGCTTGTTTACATTGGTATCAGCTACGGCGCTAAAGTTATGCGTCACATCAAAATTGATGCTGGACTTTATTTCTTCCCTAAAGCATGGCGCCGTTATGTAGTCATTATCGGTGACTGCATTTTCTTGATCTTCTCAATTGTTATTGTTTATTTTGCCTGGGGTCTTGCCGTTCGCCAGTATATGTTGGGCCAGCTTTCACCTGCAATGCAGATCCCGATGTGGATTGTTTACTCTGCGCCTTGCGTCGGTTTTGCCTTAACCGCCATCCGCGAACTGCAGACAATCATTTACCGTATTAAACACTTAGGCGATCCGTATGAAGATCCGGCAGAGCCTGACCTTGAGAATTTATAAGGAGAATAAATTATGGTAGGTCTGACTCTATTAATCGCCCTTATTGTTCTGTTAATTCTCAACGTGCCTGTCGGTATCGCCTTGGGCGTAGCCAGTATGTTTGCTTTGATGGTAGGCGACACTTTAAGCTTAACTTCCATTCCGCAGGCATTAATTACCAGCTGCGACTCTTTCCCGATCCTCGCCATTCCTTTGTTCATTCTGGCAGGCGACTTGATGGGTGCCGGCGGTGTTTCCCGTCGTATTCTTGATGTTTGCAACGTATTCTTCGGCCGCATCACCGGCGGTTTGGCCATTGTTACCGTTTTAGTCTGCATGTTCTTTGCTGCAGTATCAGGTTCAGGTCCTGCTACCGTAGCCGCAGTCGGTACCATGGTTATTCCGACCATGTTAAAACTAGGTTACGATAAGTCCTTCGTTCTGGCCTTGGTTGCTTGCGCTGGATCTATCGGTGTTATCATTCCGCCGTCAATTCCTATGGTTATTTTCGGCGTATCCACCGGTACTTCCGTTACCTCCCTCTTCATGGGCGGTTTCTTACCCGGCCTCTTAATCGGTTTTTCATTAATCGGTTACTGCTATTGGTTTGCCAAGAAACACGGCTACACCGGTTCAAAAGAGCCGTTTGACGGTAAAAAAGCTTGGGCTGCCACCTGGGAAGCAAAGTGGGCATTGATTAACCCGGTAATCATCTTAGGCGGTATTTACGCTGGTCTCTTCACTCCGACTGAAGCTGCTGCCGTAGCTGCAATTTACGCATACGTCTGCGGTGCTTTCATTTACCGCGAGCTTCCGCCTAAAAAGTTGATTAAGGCAATCGGAACATCTTGCTCCACCACCGCAACTACCATGGTTATCTTGGGATGCGCTACCGCATTTACCAAGATCATCACCATTGAGCAGATCCCGACTATGGTAACCCAGATGATGATGACTGTTTCCGACAGCCCGATCGTCATTCTGCTCCTTATCAACTTGATTTTGCTCATCGTCGGCTGCTTCATGGATACCACTCCTGCCATCTTGGTTTTGGCTCCGATCCTCTTGCCGGTAGCAACCTCTATCGGTCTTGATCCGATCCACTTCGGCCTTATCATGGTTACCAACTTGGCAATCGGCTTCATTACTCCGCCTTTGGGAATCAACCTCTTCGTGGCTTCACGAATTTCCGATTCACCAATGGAAGTTATTTTGAAAGGTATCGTAGCATTCATTATCATCATGCTCATCGATTTGATGCTTATTACCTTCATTCCGGAAATCGTTATGTTCTTACCGAACTTAATGAAGTAATGAACTTAACAACATCTAAATACATAAACAGCAGGCTCGACCTGCTGTTTTTTTCATAGGAGATAAAAATGCGTAGTCAAGATATTATGCAAGGTCCCGAGTGGGCCAATGTCCGCGCATTGTACAAAGCCGGCGGATTTACTGACGCAGAACTGAAAAAACCGCTTATAGGCGTAGTCAATGCCTTTAATGACATATGTCCCGGCCATGTAGTCCTAAAAGATATGACCAAACGCGTCAAAGAAGGAATTTATGCAGCAGGCGGAACCCCGCTTGAGTTCGGAACCATCGGTGCCTGTGACGGAATCGCCATGGCGCATGACGGCATGAAATATATTCTTCCGGGACGTGAAGATATCGCCAATGATATTGAAACCATGGTTCAGGCGCACCGTCTTGACGGACTTGTGCTGTTGGGCTCTTGCGACAAAATCGTTCCCGGTATGCTTCTTGGTGCTCTTCGCGTTAATATCCCGTCGGTTTTCGTCAACGGCGGACCTGCCTTGCCGGGGCGTATGAAGCAGAATAATCCTTACGGCGGCGAATACATCGATCACTCGATTATTCAGCAATCCGAAGGCGCCTTAAAGTCAGGAAAAATCACCCAAAAGGAATTTGATTGGCTTGAAAATAATGCCGTTCCCACCATCGGATCCTGCGCTATGCTCGGTACCGCAAACACTATGTGCTGTCTAGCTGAAGCCATGGGCATGGCTCTTCCCGGTACTGCAGCAATTCCTGCCGTATACTCACAAAGAATGCAGGCTGCATTCAACTCAGGATATGCAGTTGTAGACTTGGTTAAAAAAGATATTAAGCCGCGAGATGTAGTAAATCGTAAGACAATCGAAAACGCCATTCGCGTTAACTCGGCAATCGGCGGATCCACCAACGCCGTTTTGCATATGCTTGCTATCGCCTATGAAGCACGAGTCGACTTTACCATTGATGATTTCGGAAAAACAGCTCTCGAAGCTCCGCACCTGGTAGCAATGATTCCGGCAGGCGCATATACCCTGCTTGATTTCTATGAAGCAGGCGGTGTTCCTGCAGTCATGAAAGAAATGCAGTCGGTTTTATATCTGGACAATGTCACCTGCACCGGCAAGACCTTAAAAGAAAATCTTGAACACTTTGAAAACCGCAACCGCGATGTTATTCATGCTATTGACAATCCGGTTCACAAATGGGGCGGCATTGCCATTTTGCACGGCAACTTAGCTCCTGAAGGCGCAGTTACCAAACCTTCGGCCATTCCTGCAGAAGCCCACAAATTTACGGGTAAAGCCGTTATTTTTGAAAATGAGCAGGATGCATTGGACGGTATTCGAGCCCTCAAAGTTCATGAAGGCGATGTCGTTGTTATCCGCAATGCCGGCCCGCGCGGCGGTCCCGGAATGCCGGAGCAGTACAAAGCAATGAAACTTTTAGTCGGCATGAATTTAGGCAGCAAGGTTTGCGTTATCACCGACGGACGTTTCTCCGGTTCTAACAACGGCTGCTTTGTCGGACACATCACACCTGAAGCTTACGATGACGGTCCTATAAAATATCTAAGAAACGGCGATGAAATCTCCATTGACGTTGATAAAGGTATTATCGAAGCTAAAGTTGACTTTGAAGCTCGCCGTAAGGAAGGTGCTTCGATGCCTGACAACAAGGTTGAAGGCTATCTCTACCACTATCGTAGAAATGTTGCATCATCATCCTTAGGAGCTATCATTAAGACTCGCGATTAATTTTAAGTGTTTCTTTTTTACAACCGGGGTTAATATCCCGGTTTTTTATTTTTTATCTTGTTATTCTTCTCAATACTAAGGAAAAAGCGTGATACAACATAACAATAAAGAGCGCATTCTCAAAAATCGTCTCAATGACAGATTCTTTAAGGCTCTTTTCGGCGTTGAGGGCCATGAAAAATATCTTATTTCTCTTCTAAACTCACTTTTTGAATCATATGACAAAGGTCGATCCATTGTCATCAACAAGCGTACATTCCTTAACCGTGAGATTGATTCCGTTAAGGATGACGGTAAAGCCTGCCGTATGGATATTCTTGCCCAAATAGATGACGGCAGCATTATTGATTCGGTAAACTTTACACCGAAAGGCTTAAAACCTAAGAAAGCTGCCATGTGCTAAGACCGTGCATAATAGTCAACCTGCTTAATTTTAATTTATTTGATGATGTGGATGCCTATCTGACCCGTTATCAGCTGCAAGAGCTTACCTATGGTAAAATTTATACGGATGATGCTGATATCTTCACGGTAGAGCTTCCCAAATGGAAAGAATGGATAAAGAAGCAAAACACGCAGGATATAAAGAGTGTCAATCGTTTCTGCAGATGGCTTTCTTATCTGACAAGCAGCGATCTTGAGCTTATACACAGACTTGCCGAACATAATCGTCTCATACAGAAGGCATTGATGATAGAGAAAAGGTATACAATGGA
>NZ_GL831074.1:7423-8368 GCF_000188195.1 Succinatimonas hippei YIT 12066 | reverse complement strand
CATATGGGATACCAGCAGAACTATACCAAACAATCAGAAAGACACTCTTGACCGACGGCATCAAGATACGGAGTCTTTACCTCGGTAAAATCAACATAGTAGCGTCCCACTTCCCGATAGCTTCTTCTGAAAGACGGACAGCGGATTGTTTTCGCTGATTTGCGTCACCGATATAGAGCATTGCTTAAAGAATACAAAACCAGGCCTTAACGCTGTCAACAACAATTAAAAAAAGTTGGACGGGGATGCTAATCTTTTTAGATAAAAATATTCCTGCAAAAACAATCGTCTCCAATTACCCATTAAAAACACAGAATTTTTTCTTTTAAACAGATCCATTTTGGTGCGTATTTTTAAACACATTTTTATTTCATTGATTTACAAAATGAAATTTAACAAACACTGCAAAAGTGCAACAAAGTCATCAAGGAACATTTTCATTTTGCCTTACACTTGCGGCTTATTTTTAAGGATATCAATATGGAAATAGCAATTACCACAAATCAAACCCAAAGTCCGTATGACGCACGTGGTTTATCAAGACTTTTAAACGATTTGGGTAGTGATATCCTTAACGCGCTAAAAGATTCTTTTATAAATGAAATAATGCTGAATTGTGACGGATCTTTATTTATCGAACACAAAAATAACGGAATGATGAAAATCGGACAATTAGATCCGATTAAAGCTGCTGTAATAATAAGAACTCTCGCTTCTATTTTAGGTAAAGAACTAAGTAATAACAGCCCAATTCTTTCAGGTGAATTGCCATTTGACGGCTCTCGTTTTGAAGGTTTACTGCCTCCGCTTACTGCCAAACCTATTTTTTCAATTCGTAAACATAATGCTCTTTCTTTACCGCTTGCCGATCTTGTAAAAAACAAAATGTTAAATGAAAAAGAAGCAGAATTTTTCATAACCATGATCTTAAGGATCGCTAAAACT
>NZ_GL831074.1:0-7413 GCF_000188195.1 Succinatimonas hippei YIT 12066 | reverse complement strand
TAAACACTGAGCTTCTCCTCGCGATGATCTCCGCACTGAAGGACGGGGTTTATCCGCTGATCTTTTTTTTGATAAATTACAGCAATATTTTTATTTCAAGTTTTTTAGACTATTCATTTAAAAAATAAAAACGAAAAATGCCGGATTATTTCCGGCATCTATCTGTATATCCAAGAAAAATTAGAGCAATCCTTCTACTTTAAGAAGAATAAACTCGTTATCGTCGGCCTTATTCGGATCACGGCTTGAAGATCCAGGGAAATTATTATCATTTCCGACAACGATATGATTGGCATCAACCACATCCACATCTTCTATTGTAAAGAACGGGAATTTAAAAACTCCGTCGTTTAAGCCGACCCGCGAAACATTCTTTGGATCCTGAATGTTAAGCAAATCAATATATGCTTGTTTATAAGCCTCTTTTCCGACATTTTCATTATTCATTTCAATGCGGTAAATACGCTTGAACTTAGCTATATCGCTAAAACATTTAGCAGTAGGCTCACCTGTCTTACATGCTTTATCAGCTGTACCTTCACCGTTATCACGCTCAATAATAAGTCCGTGTTCATCATCAATCATATTAAAATCGCCGATGGCATGATGATTTTCATCAAGCACGAACTTCCAATGTCTGCCGGTCCACTCACCTTTTTGGGTATCGAATTCAAGAATGCGCAAGTAACGTTTACCGTCAATATTTTCATATTGAGAACCATCCCACAAAGCGCCTTCAAGCAAAGGATATAATTTGGTACCGTCAGGAGATGAAGCCATACCTTCAAATCCCTTGGAACGCGTTACTTCAAAGGGTGCTTTTCCGTCCGGAGCTCCTTGTAACTGAATATAAGGATTATCAGGAGATCTGACTATCTTGCCGTCTACTTTGGTATCAAAGACCTCCAGGATTTTTCCGTTCATATCGGCTTTAATTAGAAAAGGTCCGAATTCATCCCCGACCCATAAGAAGCCACCGGCAAACTGGAAGCTTTCCGGATCAAAGTCATGTCCTGACAAATAACGTTTTTCAGTGCTTTCGTTAGTAATATGAAAAGGAACTTTTCTATCCGGATCGTGCAGAAAAATGCTCTTTAACGGCTTGACACTGCCGTCCTTGAAATCAATCTGATACTGATTTAAATACAGCATTGAATCATAAGAGTTAATCTTATTGCCAAAACCGTTATCTGAAATCACCCAAAAGGTTCCGTCATCCATATGCTTAATTCCGGAATGACCCTGACGCGGCTGATTCTCAATAGGAAGAGAAATCCCGGTTAAGCGATCAGCGGATTTACCGGGAACTGCAGCTAATTTCTCAATTCTTTTACCGGTAGTATATTTACCGCTTATTTTCATATCAGAAGGAGCGTCTGAAGGGACGGCAACCGTAGAGTTTACCGGTAAAATCGCATGTCCTTCTAAAAATGCGCTTACTTCCTCGGAAGCTGCAAACGAAGGTACGCTTAGAGCTAAACCTAAAGACAGAACCAAAAACTTTGGGGACATATTCATACAAGGTCTCCTTGAGTATTTAACAAATTTTCTGTCTTTTAGTGTAAAAAAAGAAAGTTAACTGCTAATTAACTATATGTTTAATTTAAACAAAATAATTCAGATTAAGCTTATTAAAAAAGAATCTTTCAGTAAATAAGCACATACGGCAATATCCATGCCTGATATTTGCCGGTTTGCAGAATGCAAAAAACTTTTACCCCCAATCTGCAGTCAGACGTGATATAAACAGTGCAATTTATCGCCAAGATAAAATTGCTGTTATAAATTTTTAACTGCATTTGTGATAATAATCACAAGAAAGACTTTATTTTTACATTAAATGTAACAATATATTAAATTATTTGTATATTAATTTTAACCTACATGTCAAAATAAAGAGAAAAGCTATGTCAATCGATAGTATTTCCAATCGCATAAATATTAACACTGCTATTTTAAGGCAAGAGGATACAGCCTCTCACCAGGCTAGCTATGAAAAAGCCTCTACAGCAAAAAAAATCATTCTCGGCATTCTGACTTTAGGCTGTGCTGCTATTTATTTTGCAGTAAAAGAAAACAAACAAGAAGCCATAGCACAAGGAACAATCCAAAGCGTTAAAAATTTAAGACATGTTCTTGAAAATTTTACTCCCAATCAGGACGAAACAATTTCTCTTGTCATGAACGGTCTGCTTGTCAGCATTCATCAACGCGCCGACGATAACCGGCTTATCGCCAGAATTGACAATCAAGATATTGAACTTGAGCACACCGCAGAGCAGCTTAAAGAAAAACTTGAAGACGATATGGCTCAACACGTTAATTTTTATGGAAAAGACAACGTACTGTCCATGCTTAACGATTTAACGGATAACGATTCCACTCGCCCGCGCGTACGTCAGTTATATTCTCAGGCATTGATATCTGCTATCGGCATTCAAGAGCACGATCTTAGTTCTATAACTACACCGCTTTTAAAGTTATTTACCGAAATGGCCTTAAAAGAGCAGTTTTCCACCAAAGCAGAATTTGAAAAACTTTTTTATCCTTTATGCAATAACAATCTTATCAATACTGCCGACTGTCTTGATCTTATAAGCAAGTTTGAAACAGAACAAAAAGCGGATCCTAAAACAGTCACAGCAAAAGTAAGTTCTTTACCTACCCCCTCAAATCAAACGGATGCGCAAGAATTACAACAAAAACAGGCGGTACGCAATTTAGCTGCAGATTTAATCTATAACGAACGTACTTGGGATATTGATGCCAATGCTGATAATAAAGGGAAAAGATTACAGCTTGCTTTATATCAGAATGCAGACACTATAAGTAAAATTTTAAAAAACCGATCCGAGCTTGATGCGCTTATTCCAGAAATAAAAGAGCAAATCAACAATATCCTTGATACGATTGAAAATATTGAGCCATTCGGTAAAGATTCTGCAGAGATATCCGATGCTTTAAAATCGGATGAACGAGAAATTTACGAAGAAATTAAACATGATTATGACGTACAAAACAAGAAGGTAAAAGATTTAATTAATAATCTTAATGAAAACCAAATTAGTTTTTTAGTTAAAACCGCCATAACTCTGACTCCGCTATCCGAGTTTGCCGCAACGGAAGAAGCTATAGATAAAGAGATACAACACTTATCAGAAAATCTCCAGCGCACTATTTCAGAACAATTTGACGAAATCTGCGGCAATAGCGCTGCCTCAGATGCAGCGGATTACGATACCAAGACTCTTGACGAACTGCTGCAGACAAGCGGGACCGATCTTAACAGCGACGGTTACGGTAAATTCATGCGCGAGGTTATGAATTCATATTTTTCAGCTATACCTCCTATTGACCAAAGAGCTATGATTGCAGCAGGCGTACGCTACAGTACGGAAAACGCCGATCAGGGAGCCAAACTCGGTGCTTTGCTTAAAGGCGCAGGGCCAATCATGCAAAAGATGCTGCAGGGATTTAATACTGAAAGCATGAATGCCATCTTCCGTAATGCCCTGCAAGATATGAAAAGCAATCTCGCTCCGATAAATCCTACAATTATTCAGGCATATCTGCTTGACATGGTAGAAAAATCTCAAGGACGCATCGATAAAATCGAAATAACAAAATCATTAGGCGCAGCTTCGGTAGGTCAAGCATTATTATGCAAAATGTATACCAAAGATCACCCGGACGGAACTGACTGCGTTATTAAAATTTTGCGCCCGGATGCCAAATTAAGAGCGGAAAGAGAAAAGGCTATTTTCCAAGAAGCAGCAAAAAATATCCCCGGCATGACCACAACCTTTGCCGGACAATTAGAACGTATTATGTCAGAGCTTGATTTGACTATAGAGGCTGCAAACATCAAGGACGGAGCTATTTACGATCAAGGTTTTGCCACAGTAAAAAGCATGAAATTAAATCCTTTGGTAGAGCCGACAGCCAATACCATGGTACTGGAAAAAGCGCCGGGAATTACACTGGACCGATATTTAAGCGGTCTTGACGCAAAAATTCAAGAAGCTGTTGCTCCTAATATGCAGCAGACAGATACAGTGGAGATCCCCGACGAAAAGTTCTACCGTGAAACTACCAGCAAGGTTTTGGAAGATTTAAATAAAATTTATATAGATGTTGAGAAAAAACAGCAGTTTTTGATCAACTTAAGCAGCAAATGGGTATCCGAAGGTATCTACGGTGAAGGCTTTTATCACGGTGACTTGCATGCCGGAAATATGATGGTAGATGACAATATGCTGACCGTTATCGATTTCGGCAATGCAACTAAACTTACCTCTTCACAGCAAATACAGATAACTTTAATTGCGGCTGCAGCACTTAAACAGGATACGTCAAACTTCTTAAAAGGCTACCAGGAATTGTTAAGCCCTGAGGGGAAAATTGCTTTTGCAGCTAAAAAAAACCAAGTCAGTGAAATCATCGACAAAATTCTGCAAAAAGGCGAAGAAAGCGATACGGGAAAACGTATCGCCGTTGCTTTAACCGCCATACAAAAACTCGGTATTGAAGTACCGGCTCCGATATTTAATTTTTCGCAATGCCAATTAAGACTGCAGGCTGCGGTTGATTCCTTGAACGAAGCACTAAAACAAATAAAAGACAAAATGCTGGAAATTCTTCCTATCGGAGCCAAAGCAATGCCTCCTTATTTAACGTTATTATCAACGCTGCGCAGTTCTTCTGATTTATTTAAAGACGGCGTTAATACCGTTACTTCAAAACTTGTTATGTTAAAGTCAGCGCTACTTACCTATCGTGAAACGGCATCTACTGACAACGACAGCTGCTTTCTTATAAGTAAATTTTTAGAAAACATCAAGCAAGATCCTGAAGATGCTGTTACACCACAAGCTATTTGCGAAAGTTCAGTTCCTGATCTCAAAGAAATAAGAGAACAAATGATTGAATTAAAAAATAGTCCTTCTGCGGATGATGTCAGCCAAAAAGAACATCTGTTTAGCGAATACAGAAACAAACTTCTGCAATTTTATGAAAGTGAATGCGACAGATATATAAACCTTATCGGATCTTTAAAGCATAAGGAGCCGCTTGATTTTTGCGACTGCATGGGCGAAGTTATTTCACAAAACATGCGCAGCTCTTTAAGCCGCTTGGGCTTCTTTACTGCTTTACGCTACACATATTCTTAAAAAAGGGGCAAATGCCCCTTTTTTACGTTCTACTGTTGCTGTGTTACTTTGATTCCGCTTTGAACCAGCAGAGCATCCACTTTAGGCTTACGGCCTCTGAAAGCTATAAATGACTTCATCGGATCTTCTGCTCCTCCTGATGCCAATATATAATCACGAAAATCCGCGCCGGCCTCTTTATTAAAGATACCTTCCTCAATGAAGCGTCCGAAAGCATCCGCAGCCAGCACTTCCGCCCATTTATAGCTGTAATATCCTGCCGCGTATCCGCCTGCAAAAATATGCGAAAATCCGTTAGGGAAGCGACCGTTCTCATATTGAGGAACAACACTTACTTTTGATTTGACTTCATTTAAAATTTCGTAAATGCGTCCGCCTTTGTGCGGATCGTATTCTGCGTGAATTCTCAAATCAAAAATCGCAAATTCAAGCTGCCTAAGCATTGCCATAGCCGACTCAAAATTTTTAGCTGCAATCAAAGCATCAAGCTTCTCTTTAGGCAAATGCTCTCCCGTTCTGACATGACAGGACAGAAAATTAAGAACTTCTTCCTGCCAGGCAAAATTCTCATTAAACTGACTCGGTAACTCAACGGCATCCCAAGGTACTCCGTTAATTCCGGAAACGTCTGCGATATCAATACGCGTTAACAACTGATTTAACCCGTGCCCGAATTCGTGGAACAAAGTCACTACTTCATCATGCGTAAGTTCAGACTGTTTGCCGTTAACCGGAGGAGTAAAGTTACAAACAAGATATGTAACAGGAAGCTGCAAGCTGCCGTCAGCACGATAACGCCTGCTCATGCACTCATCCATCCAGGCGCCGCCGCGTTTTCCCTGACGGGCATACAAATCCATGAATAAAGTACCGATTTTGCTGCCGAACTCATCGTATACGTCATAACAGACGACATTTTCATTCCAGACATCAACACCAAAACGCGCTCTGAATGTAATGGAGTAAATGCGTTTTGCGCACTCAAAAAGACCGGCGATAACCTTATCAACAGGGAAATACGGACGCAGCTCTTCGGCATTATAGGAATATTTTTCCTGACGCAGCTTTTCGGAATAATAAGCGACATCCCACGGTTTTAACTCATCACAGCCTAAACCTTTTGCGTATTCTTCTAAAGCTTTTACCTCTTCAAGCCCCTGATTATGAGATTTATTTGCCAAATCATATAAAAAGCTTAAAACTTCATCATTGTTTTGCGCCATCTTAGTAGCAAGAGATAATGATGCGTAATCTTTAAAATCAAGAAGCCGGGCAAGCTCATGGCGTAAAGACAAAATCTCCTCCATGACAGGCAAATTATCCCATTTGCCGGCATCAGGTCCTACGTCAGAAGCACGGGTGTTATATGCAATATACATTTCTTTACGCAATTCACGATTATCTGCATAAGTTAAAACCGGCAGATAAGACGGAATATCCAAAGTAAAGACATATCCGTCAAGGCTGCGCTTTTTGGCTTCGCTTTTAGCAAGATTCAAAGCCCCGCGCGGTAAACCTACCAGCTCTTTTTCATCGATGACGTTTTTAACATAATTATTAGTTGCATCTAAAAGATTATTGGCAAAATCCGACTGCAGCTGCGACAGACGTGCCGAAATTTCTCCGAAACGGCGCTGCTTGTCCTCAGGCAAATCAATACCCGACAATCTGAAATCACGTAAAGAATTTTCTACTGATTTACGCTGAGCTTTAGTTAATAAATTAAACTCATCGCTTTTGGCAAGCTTCGTCAACGCGTCAAACAACGGACGATATTGTCCCGCCCATGTTGAATACTGCGCTATAAGCGGCAGACATTCATCATGCGCCGTTCTTAATTCTTGAGTGTTATTAACGGAATTTAAATGGGAAACAACCGACCAGATTTTTGAAAAGCGATCATCCGCCTCTTCTATCGGAGACATCAAATTATCCCATGTGGGATTATCTTTATTTTTTTCTACGACATTGATAATAACGTTCTTACAATTTTCTATGGCACTCTCTACAGCCGGTTTTATGTGTTCAGGCTTTACTGCTGAAAAAAGCGGAAGCCCTACGATATGCATTAAAGGATTAAAATCTTTTTCCATTTATTTAATACCTTCTTTAAATCCTGATTAATGGTTAAGACTAACGTATCTAAGTTTAAGGATCAACGGCCAATAAGCTAAGATTGCGTACTTCCTTTAGCAAAAAGGCCACTTGCGTTTATCAAAAAAGATCAGCGGCTAAAACCCCG
>NZ_GL831073.1 GCF_000188195.1 Succinatimonas hippei YIT 12066 | reverse complement strand
TCCATTGTATACCTTTTCTCTATCATCAATGCCTCCTGTATGAGACGATCATGTACGGCAAGTCTGCGTATAAGCTCAGGATCGCTGCTTGTCAGATAAGAAAGCCATCTGCAGAAACGATTGACATTCTTTATGTCCTGCGTGTTCTGCTTCTTTATCCATTCTTTCCACTTAGGAAGCTCCACCGTGAAGATATCAGCATCGTCCGTATAAATTTTACCATATGTAAGCTCTTGCAGCTGATAACGGGTCAGATAGGCATCCACATCATCAAATAAATTAAAATTAAGCAGGTTGACTATTATGCACGGTCTTAGCACATGGTAGCTTTCTCCGGTTTTAAGCCTCTCCGTGTAAAGTTTACCGAAATAATATAAGGAACGCTTAGTCATTTCGTCATTGATGTTTAAAAGCTGAACCTCAACATCAATAATGCTGCCGTCATCTATTTGGGCAAGAATATCCATACGGCAGGCTTTACCGTCATCCTTAACGGAATCAACCTCCCGGTTGAGGAATGTAAGCTTGTTGATGACAATGGATCGACCTTTTTCATATGATTCAAAAAGGGAGTTTAGAAGAGAAATAAGATATTTTTCATGACCTTCAACGCCGAAAAGAGCCTTAAAGAATCTGTCATTGAGACGATTTTTGAGAATGCGCTCTTTATTGTTATGTTGTATCACGCTTTTTCCTTAGTATAGAAAAGAAGAGCTATTCTAAAATAAATTGCTTAAATAATAAATAGTTATGATTAAATTTGTGTTGGTCAGTTTTAAGATAATCAGTGAAAATTATTAAGACGGGAAAAAGCATAAGTCTATTTTTAGGAGACAAAAAAGCCGTACTTTCTGCGGTACGGCTTAATTAAATACTATCAGAAAAAATCAGTTTTACTCTAAAGTTTTTTCTTTATCCTCATAACCTTCAACAGGTTTTATAGCAGCGCTCTCATTTTCAGCGTTGTGTTCAGAGGATGATGAGGTGTCCTCAAAAATGGGTTCTTCTTTCACCTCGCGAGGAGAATGAGCATACGGATCAATCTTTTCGCGCGGACTGTTAGCGTAAGGATCGGGTAGAACCGTTGCTTTGTCTTCTGTATCGTTTGGTGTGTTAACTTCTTCTTTGACGCTATGCTCATAAGGATTAGGCATAGGAGAAGGTTTAATCATCTCTTCCACTTCTAATGAAGCTTCTTCTTTTACCGCTTCTTGAGGTTTGCTTTCATTTATGACAGCAACTTCTTTTTGAGTTTCTTTTATTGTAAGAGAAGCTCTTTCAAAAGCTCTTGCGGTAGCAGCATTAAAACCGCCCGGACGACCTGCTACTTCAAGAGAATTGCCGTTATCATAGTCGCGAGATGAATGTTCACCGTTAAACTCAGGAGCGGCGACATCCGGCTCGCTTATACCCTCTATTTCAGTAACGACGGCTGCAGCAGCAAAGCCTCCTGCCTTGACGGAGTGCTCAAAGTCTTTTCCGCTATCAAGCTCGCGTCCTTTTGTTTCGCCGTTAAAAGGAATCACTTCATCAGGTCCTTGACCCGAGCCTTCACTTATAAAGGTGATAGGCATGGGTTTATAGCCTTTTTCTGCAGCTGAGTTTTTGTTTAATAAAGCTTCCTTTTCTCGAGCTTCATTTTCTTCAGCGGTAATATAGGCGACACGGCGCGGGCGAGGAGGATTCTGCTTGCGGATGTTTTCATTATCCGCAGTTTTTATCTCTTCACGCTCGGTATTTTTAACCTGGCGCGGTGCGGTTTTGACTTTCGGCTCTTTTACAGTCTCTTCTTTTACGGCACTTTTACGGACGGCTCCTGCTTTGCCTACAGTACGGGTACGAGTAGGTTTTTCAGCCTTTTCTGTACTTCTTGTACCGGCTGTCTTGCCGTTACGGGTATTAGGTCCGCGACGATAATTGCTGCGGGAAGCACGATCATCTTTACGCTGTCCTTTAACAGGTTTCTTTTCTTCGTCCGGAGCGGAAGAAAAGAGCTTACTTAAAAACTCTATGATTTTTTGCAATAAAGATTTTTGTGCAGTTTCTTCCTTGCGTCTTGGTTTGGTCTCTCTTGGAGCCGGACGCTTGGGAATTGCAGCCATTTCGGTGATTACTTCCGAATTGATGGCAGGCTCTGAAGTATTTTGCTCTTCAGTATCATTGCTTGAGTTTTCTACAGCAGATTCCTGCAGGACTTTACGAGCCTGCTTAGCTCTTTCCTCAAGCAGATCGGTACTGATAGAACCGTTGCCGTTTCCGTTGGACGTGATGCGGTGAACTTCATATTGGGCCGGCATCATGTGCTGATCGGGCAAAATGGAGACTTTTATTTTGTAACGCTTTTCAATATCGCTTACGTGTTTTCTTTTTTCATTTAAAATGAAAGTCGCAACTTCGACAGGAGCGATAGCGATAACATCACCTTGATGATCTTTGTGAGCTTCTTCCTCAATAAGACGCAAAATTGATAATGCTAAAGAAGAAGTGTCACGAACGGTTCCCTGGCCTTGGCACATAGGGCAGACGTGAGAGCTTGACTCTTCAAGAGACGGGCGCAGACGCTGGCGGGATAGTTCTAAAAGACCGAAGCGGGAAATTCTGGAAAATTGAATGCGAGCTCTGTCTTGACGTACGGCTTCGCGCATGCGGTTTTCAATTTCACGCTGATTCTTTATCGGTGTCATATCGATAAAGTCAATAACGATAAGTCCGCCGATATCGCGAAGACGCAGCTGACGGGCAATTTCTTCGGCAGCTTCGATATTAGTTTGAAGCGCCGTTTCTTCAATATCGCCGCCGCGGGTGGCTTTTGCAGAGTTGACGTCAATTGAAGTCAATGCTTCGGTCGGATCGATGACGATGGCACCGCCTGAAGGAAGCCTTACTTCGCGCTGATAGGCAGATTCAATCTGACTTTCAATCTGGAATTTGCTAAATAGCGGAATATCGCTTGCGTACAGATGAACTTTCTGCGTGAACTCAGGACGAACGAGTTCCACATAGTGGCGGATTTGCTCAAATACGTTGCGATCGTCAATTAAGATCTCGCCGATATCCGGACGCAGGTAATCGCGGATTGCCCGTAAAGCTATAGAAGATTCCTGATGAATAAGGAAAGGAGCAGGACGAGTACCGGCAGCCTTTTTAATCATTTCCCAAAGTTTGGTGAGAATGGACAGATCCCAGGAAAGTTCTTCAGAGCTTTTACCGACACCGGCAGTGCGAACGATTACGCCCATGCCTTGAGGGATGTCAATTCCTTCAAGCGCCTCTTTAAGCTCGGCACGCTCTTCGCCTTCAATACGGCGAGAGATGCCTCCTGCTCGAGGATTGTTGGGCATTAAAACCAAATAACTGCCGGCAAGGGAAATATAGGTGGTTAACGCTGCGCCTTTTTGACCGCGCTCTTCTTTTTCAATTTGAACGATGACTTCCTGACCTTCGCGCAGTGCGGCTTTCATTGCAGCATGATCGGAGAAGTTGGTTCCTTGAGGATAGTATTCGCGGGCAATTTCTTTTAAAGGAAGGAAACCGTGCCGCTCCATGCCGTAATCAACGAATGCGGCTTCAAGACTCGGTTCGATTCTGGTGATTATTCCTTTATAGATATTGGCTTTTTTATTGGCGTGCTGTGGAGATTCAATGTCGAGATCGTACAGCTTCTGACCGTCGACTAAAGCTACGCGCACCTCTTCTTGCTGGGTGGCGTTGATTAGCATTCTTTTCACTTGAAAAGATCCTTTTAAGGTATGCGGGTTTTTAAAATTAATAAAAAAGCGCTGCCTAAAAAATATTTCAGACAGATCAAACAATTAACTTTTTTGTTACCCGTAAGGTAAATTTACGCAGCATGAAGACTCGCCGTTCCATCTAATGGTGGGGTCATCATGATGCAACCGCAGCAAATCTTTAATCAAAATCAATTAAGGCGCGCATGGCTTAAAAGCTTTGACCGCACAGGCGTCCTGTGCAGACTTGTCTGCCTAATGAAGGGAGGAACCGTGAACTACAGAGGTTACCGTATCCTTCTTGCGCATATTATGCGATAAGACTTAGTTTTATACAAGGACTAAAGGCGATTCATTTGTGAAAATGAAATTGTAAAAATAGAAATTATTGCTTTGATTATTAAGATGTTTTTAGTAAGTTTTTTCCCTGCGATGAGTTTGAAGATATTTATGATAAAATTTTATGACATTTTTTAAGTAAAGCGTATGCGTGTCGATTGAATTTAGCGCAGGGTGAATGTTTTCTCGTTAAAGGTAATGAAGTGTCAATTGTCAAACAAGAACAGAATTTAAAGGTAAGTTATAAGACCGTTACGGCAGATGATGCCGGTCAGCGCCTTGATAATTATCTTTTGCGTATATTAAAAGGCGTTCCGCGCAGCATGATTTACCGTATTCTGCGTCGCGGTGAAGTCAGGGTGAATAAAAAACGTGCCGAACCTTCATATAAGCTTTGTGCAGGAGATGAGATCCGCGTTCCGCCTGTCAGAGTCTCTACGGCTCCGGTTATTATTCCGTCGGCAAATCTTCATTCCGTACAGAATTTAAAAGACAGAATTTGTTTTGAAAACGAGGCTCTTATTGTGGTGGATAAACCAGCCGGAATTGCAGCTCACGGCGGCAGCGGCATTGAGTTCGGTTTAATCGAGGCATTAAGAGCGCTGCGTCCTGAGTTTTCGTTTCTAGAGCTTGCCCATCGCCTTGATCGTGAAACCTCCGGCTGTCTTATTGTGGCAAAACGCCGTTCGGCTTTGCGCAATCTTCATGAGCAGTTTCGCTCTCGCGTAATTAAAAAGCGTTATTTAACTTTAGTCCCGGGCAAATGGGATCGCCGCCTTAAATTAGTTGAAGCTCCTCTTGTCCGTAATGAGCTACGCTCAGGCGAGCGTATGGTTGAGGTCAACTTTAAGTCGGGAGCTCCTTCGGCTACTGGTTTTGATATTGTAGAAGAACTTAATGACGCCACATTGATGGCCGCTATGCCGCACACGGGAAGAACCCATCAAATTCGCGTGCATTGTGCTTACGTAAAGCATCCTGTCGGCGGTGATGTCAAATACGGCAGTGAGGAATTTAACGACAGGCTTAAGGCATTAGGCTTAAAGCGCATGTTTTTACATGCCGCTAAAATTACTTTTACCGATCCGGTAAGCGGAAAATTACTTAAAGTCGAAGCACCTTTGCCTGATGAGCTGCGTAAAATCGTTGAGATTTTAAAAAAATAGATTGACTTTTAGTTAAATAATAAGGTGTAGAGTTTTTATGCATTTTACTCAAGGCAGACGTGATCTTATTGATACGGAAAAGTTTTCGTTGTTCAAACACGAAATAAAGGCCGTGGTTTTTGACATTGACGGGACGCTTGCCGATACGATAGGTCAAATCATCGAATGCACGCGCCTTACTTTTTCCCATCATTCTCTGCCGATACCGCCACAGGCCGATATCCAGTCGATTATCGGTAAAAAGCTGTTAGAAGGACTTACGTCTCTTTTGCCTCAAGATAAAAAATCACTGGGAGAGGCGGTAACCGCTACTTATCGAAGTTTTTATGCGGCAGATGAAAAATTAAGACAAAATATTCTGTTTAACGGCGTTAACGAATTATTTACCTTGCTTAAAAACAAAAATTATAAAATCGGTATAGCTTCGGGAAAATCGACGGCAGGAATTAACCGTACTTTAGAAGAAACCGGTCTTGATGTCTTTGTCGACGCTGTATGTTCAGGCGATGAGGTGCCGTCAAAGCCTGATAAGGCGATGATGCTTACGGTTGCAGAGAGGCTTTTTTTAGAGCCTCACGAGCTTTTGGGCGTAGGAGATGCGGGTATGGATATTGAAATGTATCATAATGCCGGTTCTCATTCTTGCGCTGTGGAAAGCGGAGTATGGTCAGGTGACGGATTTAAGGTTTTAAAACCGGAAATTACCGTTCCTGATGTTTCGCATCTTATAAAACTTTTTTCATAAGACTTAAGATCCGTTTTTTTTGATATCTTAAAATTAAATTTGTAAAGAATTCTTTTAAAGAGTAATAGATATGTCACAAGATAACAGCTTATGCGCTTTGCCTGAAAAAATTGATTTGGAACGACTTTCCGAGCAAGATGCCGTTTATGAGACCAAACTTAATCATGAAATCATGACGCGTCTGTCCGATGCTTGCGAGGAAATTGAAGAGCCGGCTTTAGTCAAGCTTCATTTTTATAAAGATCTGCAAGGGCTTTGCACACTTGAAGGTGAGATCTCCTGTAAGTTGAAACTTATTTGTGAACGCTGCGGCAAGCCTTTTTCTACTAAGATCATTGCTCCTTTTTGCGTAACAAGCGATAAAGAAAAAGCAGCCGAGCTTAAAATTGAAGATCGCCTTGATATCGTTGATTTGGATGAAGACGGCTTGTTTAATCTTTATGCTTTTATTGAAGATACTCTTCTTTTGGAACTTCCGACCGTCGCTCGCCATGAAAATGAAGATGAGTGCGACGTTAAAGGTACTTCATGGACATATAAAGACGAAAACGCTGAAGAAGCGCTAAATCCTTTTGCGGTGCTTAAGGATTTAAAAGGAAAACTTAATAACTAAGCTTTTTAGCCGGTTGCAAGTAAAATTTTTTGTATATAGTGACAACGCATAATGATCCGGCTCACAAA
>NZ_GL831072.1:374-524 GCF_000188195.1 Succinatimonas hippei YIT 12066 | reverse complement strand
TGATTAAATCTCCGTTTGAGCTTACCTTCATTTTTTTAGCAGGAATGATCCACTGCTTAGTATTAAAGTTAATTTCAACCCATTTTGCCTCTCGTGCGTTTCCAGAACGTGTAGCCGTAAGAATGGCAAATTCCAAACAGCGAGCTGATA
>NZ_GL831072.1:0-213 GCF_000188195.1 Succinatimonas hippei YIT 12066 | reverse complement strand
TCGGAGTTGTAGGGCTTTCTTTATCGGTTAATTTTAGCGCTCGTGCCCAAGCATATATTCCGTTTATATCAGAGCGTATTTTTCTTACAAGAGCAGGATGTTCACACCATATAGGGCTAAGAATTTTTGCGATATGGTCATAAGAGATGTCTTGAAAAAGAATATCTCCGATAATGGGGTAAATATAGTTTTTCAGATGTCCTTTAAATAAAC
>NZ_GL831071.1 GCF_000188195.1 Succinatimonas hippei YIT 12066 | reverse complement strand
AGGATCTATGTGCTTTTTTATGTAGATTTTTCAGGTATGAGTTTTAACCGCAGTTTTGCCGGAGCCGGACTTTTTATCCTGCCAGGCATTGCGGTACATGCGGGCGTAAGTGTAATTTCCGGACCTAACGAAATAGAGCTTGGGAAGCTCGGGAGCCTTTAACATAAATATCACCTTCTAGGTATATTATTTTACCTAGAAATTTAATAAAAAAAATGTGCTCAAGTTATAAAAAATACTTTAAAAACAATAAAATTAAATCCGGCAGGAGAAATTAAAAATCAGCTTTTTACCTAGACTGTAAATTTTGGGTAAAATCTCTTTTAGATTTCTCTGCGCAAATCATCCTCGTGCGGTTTGAGTGCTTCTTTTCTGCGGTTAGCTTCGGCAAGCTCATTATCATAATAGGACTTAGGATATTTCACGTTAAATAAATCCAGGCATTCCCGCTGTTTTTTGGACAAAACGGATTTAACACGTGCTCATGAGTGGCATTGAAGTAGTATTCTTTTATCCCGCGCAGTTCATCCATAATGCCGGTAAGAGTATGATGCGGCAGCTCCTGCCGTGATTTTCCCGAGCCTTCAAGTCTGCGGTATAAAAAAGCATACAGTGTAAGAGCGATGAATTCGATAAAGCATTTACTGCACAATGATTCTTCTGAGCTAACGCGCAAACGCTTAAGCTGTATGCAGTTTTTAAGCGTGGTAAAAGTATTTTCGATGCACTTGCGGCGGGTATAGGCCCGATAGTCAATAATGACAATCTTTATGTATCATGAATTAAAAAAATAAATCCAACTTTTGTATGCACTTTTTCCATGCGGATAATTTTTACAGCGTTGTTGAGAGCATTCAATCATGTTCGTAATGGGGCCTTTGAAGTACATAATATAAAGGACGGGAGCTGTCTTCGTCCGTTATCTGTCATTATGACATTGATTTACGACAGGGCTTAATCCTGTTTATTGAGGCCGTATTAGGCGACAGTGAGTTTTGTATAAATATTTACAGAAGTGTAGTTTTTTTGTAAAAACTGCACTGTAATTTTTAAGAATGAAAAAGTATTAAAGCAGAGGGAATATAGAAGGTAAAAAAAGAGAAAATAAAACCGGCGTATTGAGCGCCGGTTAATATAGTCATAATAAATTATTCGGAAGTGTTTTTTGCTTCTTTTGCTTTTTTGAGTCTCTCTGCTCGTTTGCAGGCAGCTGCTGTAAATAATACATCAGTCGAGCTGTTTAAAGCTGTTTCTGTTGAATCTTGAAGAACACCGATAATAAAACCAATACCGACAACTTGCATAGCAATATCGTTACCGATACCGAAAATAGAGCAGGCAAGAGGAATAAGCATTAAAGATCCTCCCGCGACGCCTGATGCTCCACAAGCACAAAGAACAGCGGAGATGCACATCAAAAGTGCAGAACCGAAATCAACTTCAATGCCTAAAGTATGTACCGCAGCCATAGTCATAATTACGATGGTAACAGCAGCTCCTGACATATTGATGGTACAGCCTAAAGGTATAGAAATTGAATATGTTTCACGCGGTAAATTGAGTTTTTCACATAATTCTAAATTGACCGGTAAATTTGCTGCAGAAGAACGAGTAAAGAAAGCAGTTACTGCACTTCTTGTAATACAAGTTAAAATTAGAGGGAAGGGATTTTCACGAGTAGCAATAAAGACAATAATAGCGTTAAGAACAAAAGCGATTAATAGCATTGTGCCGAGTAATACGCAGACTACGTGGACGTAGTTAAGCAGGTTGGTAAAACCGCCTTCGGCTGTACATGACGAATAAACCAAGCCCATAACACCTAATGGAGCAAAACGTATTACGATACGAACAACACCGGAGATGCTTTGTGCAAGATCTTCAAGTACTCGCTTAGTATTATCGTGGGCAGCTCTGAACATGAGACCTAAGCAGATAGCCCAAATTAATATGGCAATATAGTTGCCGTTAATCATGGCAGTAAAAGGGTTATCGATCGCTTGATTAATAAAATTAATGATAACTTCAGATACACCCTGAGGAGCAGATACATTATCAACATGCTCGGACAAAATATTAAAAGAGCTTGGGAAAATATAGCTCATCAATAAAGCTAAAGTTGCTGATAAAAGCATGCTGATGAAATATAAAGCAATAATAGGCTTCATATTTGACTGCTGTCCTTTTTTGTGACGAGCAATTGCAGATGAAACCAGGACAAAAACCAAGATTGGGGCAACAGCTTTTAGTGCTTTAACAAAAAGAGTTCCGAATGTTGGGATAATTGATTTGTCGTTCGGGAAAATAAAAGCAAGAAAGATACCAATTATTAATCCTATTACGATTTGAAGTATAAATGGAATTTTATTTAAAGTTTGTGATAAAGGAGCTCGTGGATTGATATTTTCTAACATTTTCTTTCCCTTTTGCTTAAAAGTAATTTTGTTAATTAAGATTTATTATAGTAGTTAAAAAATTTGTTATAAGCTAACCATGTACTAAAATAGTGCAACAGATCAAATAAAAAAGGCTTCAAATAATGAAGCCTTATTAAAATTTAAGAAAGTTAATGTGACATTACATATTTAACAAATTCAAGCTTAGTTTTATCATCTGCACTTTCATACATTTTTACTAATTGTCTAAAAGCAGCTGAACCCCTGTTAACAGCTCCGCCGTTAACTGAAGAGGTAGCAAGATTTGATTCTTGCTCGTATGAAACTTGGGGAGCAGCCATTGCCATATTAGAATGAGCAGCTCCGCTGTTAAGAATATTTCCTGAAGCATCAGCTTGAATAGTTGGAGCTCCATATGCGGTCATGCCTATACCGCGTTTTGAGCCTTCTACGTAGTTAGGGGCATACAGGCGGTTTAATGACATAAGATCTTGGCGATAATCACGCAAAATCGCAAAACCTGATTCAGATGTTAAGATGTAGTAACTTGCTTTACTTTCAGGAATAGCATTTCCGTCGAGATCTGTAAGCTGAATTTTTTGAGAACGGGCAAATTTGGATGCCTGATCTTCGTCGCGTGGTATCTCATACTTGAAAGTATAAGTTTCTCCGTCTTGAATATCGCTTATTTCGACAACGATAGGATCAGCCGCTTCAATCATTCTTCCTTCACTCATGGAGCCGAATTGTCCTTCAAAAAGCAGTACGATTTGATGGCGACCGGGAGAAAGAGTAATGGTTCTGTTAAATTTGCTATAGTTGTATTGGTTGGTTGAACCGTCAACTAATTCAATTGAATAGTAGGTAGGAACTTTAAATTGTGCATCAGCAAAAGCATTGGCTGCAAAAGTTAAAGCGCATGCTGTAACGCCTATTTTTAAAAATGAATTGAAATTAGTCATTTTCATCTCTCTTATTTTTGAATGAGCTGATCTTAGCATTTTTTTAGAAATCATACTCTGCACCTAGGACAAATTTGTCTTGAGCTTCGTATTGGACTGCATTTTCTCCGTATAGTTTCAACGGATCTGCGTTTAAATCTATTTGTGCTTCTGCAAATACTTTAAATGAAGGATTAATTTTGTAGTATAGGCTCAGATTTAAATCGGATACCGTAGCATCCCCATTATATGTTTGCAGACTGTATCCTCCTGCAATACCAATGCCGTTTGCAAAGGAATAATTTAAAGCCAAATCATAAGTGTAAATTTGATGCTTTAAATATTCATAATCAGTTCCAGTGAAAACAAAGGCCCCGTAGAGTCCTTCACCTAAAAATCCATACGATAGGGCAACACCATAATCATATTTATGTCCGGGACGATGGTTTTTGGAAAAATCTTTAATCTGTGCCTCAGAAAGGTTATAGTCATTTTTAAGCATCGGACTAAAGTAATTGTCCATGGCAATACTGGACTGACCTCCTTGATAAGTCAGGTCGTAATAGTCGATACCGTAGGCTATTGTTATTTTAGGAGTAAGTTTTCCCGATATGGCGATTCCGGCTGCGTTGCGTATGGAAAACGGTGTATCGTTTATATATTCATTTGCTGTTTGATAAGAGATACGCAGATCCCATCCTAATCCTGATAAAGAGTACATTATTTGACCGGGAAGCTGATCCCCCATGACAAAATAATCGTTGGCTCTTGTTTTTAGATAGTGATAGATATCAGTAGCTCCCGCTACGGTATAAAAAGCACCGTCTCCTGTGCCTGCAGTTAATGAGCCGTATTGGTAGGCATCAATTCCGACATATAGATATCTATTATGTGTTCGTCCTGAGGTAGTAGACGGCATATCCCACTCGCCCATCATAATAGCGTCAAGTCCATGGGTAAGCTTAGTTCTTCCGGCAATACCAAAACGCGTGGTGGCAACTATTGAATTATCGCCGGCCGCATTTGGACTGGGGTAATCAGGATAAGCTCCATCACCGTTCATAACTAATGCTTGAACTCTGCCGAAAACATCAAAAGAACTGTTTTCAGTTATGTAAACATTGGCAGAAAACGTGCAAAACGGCGTTAACAAAGATAATGTCAGAACGGAAAGTTTTAATGTTTTCATTTTTATTTTAACGGGTTAAAAATGAGTTTACTTAAATCTTCGATATTATCAGCTTTATAATCGCTGTTCCAAGTTGAAGCGTCACCGCATTCATTTTGACCGTAACCCCAAAGAGCGGCACAGCTTTTGCAACCGGCATTTTTGGCGGCCAGTATGTCGTTAAGATGATCTCCTACATATAAGCTTTGAGAGGGAGGTGTCTGAATTTTTTCAAGGGCTTTAAGCAGAGGTTCAGGATGCGGCTTTGAATGTTTTGTGCTATCACATCCTAAAACAAGACTTAATTTATTACTAAAGGTAAAACTAGAAAGCACTTTGTGCGCCATCTTTTCATATTTGTTTGTAATAACAGCTGTTTTTATTCCGTTTTGCTGAAGTTTTTCGAATAATGACTCAACACCGTTGAATTCTTGAGTTCGATCGCAGATATGAGAGGTGTAATATGCCGCAAATTCATTACGCATTGCTCCTTCAATATCAACAGAGCTGCGGAGATGTTCTGGTATTCCGAGTTTGAGCATTTCTCTCATGCCGGCAGTAACCTTGGTACGCAGAATATTTTCAGCAACAGGATTAAACCCGAATTTGATTAAAGTATGATTACATGCGTCCATTATGTCGTATGCCGTGTCAAGCAATGTTCCGTCTAAGTCGAAGAGTATTGCTTGAAACGGTAATTTATTAGATGCTTCAGCCATGAGATTTCTTTTTTCTTGTCTCTTAGATTATTAATTCCTATAATTATAAAGCATTTTTACTGAAAATCGCTGTATAACTACACCTTCAGCATTTGCGGCTTAAAGCTTAAAAACATATGAATTTTGCTTTATTTTTAATTTAAAGAGCAGTTTATTTTCACAAAAAGTGCATTTTTGTTCTATAAAGAATAAAGCTTATAATTTTCAGTAAAAGGCATTTGTATATTATATAGATATGCAATAGTTTAAGAACGGTGAACTATGTCTTATAAAGCAAGAATTAGAGAATTTGAAGCAAAAGTTGTAAAACTGAAAAACTCTATAAAAAATATTCCTGATTTTCCGAAACCGGGAATTTTATTCCGTGATGTTAGTTCGTTATGTCAAGATAAAGATGCTTTTGCTTTAAGTATAGACATGTTGTATGAGGCATTTAAAGACGAAAAAATAGATATGGTTGTTGCGGCCGAAGCTAGAGGTTTTGTTTTCGGAGCACCTCTTGCCCAGCGCCTTCATGCCGGTTTTGCTATGGCAAGAAAACCAGGTAAATTACCGCGTTCAACGCTTGAAGAGAGCTATGATTTGGAGTACGGCACAAGTACTTTGCAGATAACTGAGGATGCATTGCAAAGCGGACAAAGAGTGCTTATCGTAGATGATTTGTTGGCAACCGGTGGAACTGCTGAAGCCATGATTCGTTTGTGTAAACATTTTGATGTTGAGATTGTCTGTACTGCATTTGTCATTGAGCTTTTTGATTTGGGCGGGGCTGTTAAAATTAAAAATGATTACAATATAGAAACTTTTTCTCTAGTAGAGTTTCCGGGACACTGATTTATGTCAGAGAAGATAGGCGAATATCAGGCATTAGCGCGTAAATATCGTCCGCAAACCTTTGCAGATGTTGTAGGGCAAGATCATGTTTTAAGTGCTTTGTGCAATACTATTGACGCAAAGCGTATTCATCACGCTTATCTTTTAACGGGAACTCGCGGTATCGGTAAGACTACAATTGCCAGAATTATCGCTAAAAGCCTTGAATGTGAAACAGGAATAACGTCTAAACCTTGTCTGCAATGTGATGCCTGTAAAGCGATAGCTGCAGGAAATTATCCTGATGTTATAGAAATAGATGCAGCTTCTCAAACTAAAGTAGATGATACTCGTCAGTTGCTCGAGAATACTCAGTATCCTCCTCTTACTGGCAGATATAAGATTTATATTATTGACGAAGTGCATATGCTTACTAACAATAGTTTTAATGCTTTGCTTAAGACTTTGGAAGAGCCGCCTTCGTATGTGAAATTTATTTTGGCTACTACGGATCCTCATAAGATCCCTACTACGGTTTTATCTCGCTGTCTGCAGTTTCAGCTTAAAGCTTTAAGCGTTGATGAAATTAAAAATCGCATTATCTCGATTTTAGCAACAGAAGGTGTTCCTTGTGAAATAGAAGCAGCTCAGTTGATTGCACGAGCAGCTAAAGGGAGTATGAGAGATGCCTTATCGTTGTGTGATCAAGCGATAGCATTAGGATCAGGGGCTCTTGAAAGAAAGAGTGTTATAACCATGCTAGGTACTGCTGGGGATGGATTGATTGCTGAAATTATTGATCTGTTAGCTCCGGAAACTGAGGCCAATTTAGCTGGTGTTTTATCTAAATTCGCTCAGATTTCACCTAATTTTAAAGCAGTATTGGACGATCTTGCCATAGCCTTTCATGATTTGGCTTTGTATCAGATGATTGGTGATAACGCTCTTGGCGTATTTACATTACCACAGGATATTTTAAATACTTACGCAAAAGTTTTTTCACCTGAAAGTGTACAGCTTTACTATCAGATTGTTCTTGAGGGTATTAAAGAGTATTCTGCAGCTCCGGACGGTAAGAGTGCTTTTGAGATGACACTCCTGCGCCTTTTGGCTTTTTCACCTGAAAAAAAAAAGAATGGATAGGTGAAGACAATCCTATAACACCTGATTACGTATCATTACAATCTAAAACTTTACAATATCAGGTAGATAATTTGCCCAAACCTCCTACGGCAAATCATAAGCTAAATCTTGATAATGTTACTGCCTCTTTGAAGCTTCTTGCCGAAAATTCTGATCTTAAATCTGATGTGATAGTTAAGACATCAACTTCTACTAAAACACAAACTGAGACAGAAATATTATCGCCTGAAAGTAAAAATACCAGTGGAGTATTATCAGTTAAGGAAGGTTTAGGAAAAATAACTAGTGCTTCTTCTTTTGATAAGAAAGATCAAGATTTTTTATCATTGGCTGAGGATATAAACAATTATTTAACGGATATAACTTCAGCTTTGCAAATTATGCAAGATCACGAAGTCAATGTTAAAGAAGATGGAATATCCGGTCAGCTTGCTAAAATTACCTCTTTAGGAATCGAATTAGGACGTTCAGTACAACCTCAAGAATCAAGATCTTCTTATGCAAAAAATATGGTTGAGGATAAGGAGGTATTTTTAAATGATCCTTTTTCAGGCGGAGATGTTTCTGCCTTATCTTTAGTTGCTCCTCAAGAGGCCCCAATAGATCTGGATAATAGTCAAGAGTTAGAAGATAAAGATGATGACAATGGATCTTTATCTCTTTTGGACGTGTCGCATGATTCTATAAGTAAGTCTGAAAGCGAAGCTCAAAGTGCAGTAAATAATGAAGCATTAGAAGAGAAACAATCGGATAAAAATAGCGATAACTTTTTTATTGATGAAGATCTTGAGTATGCGCCCGATGAAGCAGAGCAGAAAAATAAACTTAAGAGTGAAATAATAGCAAAGGCACAAGAAATAAAATTTTCAAATGAAGGTTTAAATACTCAAGATGATTTTAGTTTAAAGCATATTAAGAGCGAAAACTCTTTTACAGATCATGGCGCAGCTTGCGAATATACATTAAAAACAATAGAAAGTGATCCTTTTGATGATGAATCACCGCTAAATTGCAAAGATATTATTTTTTCTGATTCGGATTTTGGTTGTAAATTAATTATTCCTAAAGGGAAAAATTATAGTAATACAAAATTACTAAAAGAAACTTCTAAGGAAGAAATTTTGAATTTTGCTTTAAAGCAAATTCAAAAGGCTGCTATTGATAAACGTGCTTTATATTTTAAAGAGCAAGATGTTTATAAAAAAGGTAATGATGCAGCTAATTTGCCTGTTTCAGAAAATAATGATTTATCAGATAAGCATGGTCAACAGATCCTTTTAAATGAGGCAGATGAAGTTGAAAACCAACAAGTAGATTCTGAAATTTCAGTTGATGATAGTGAAATAGATTACACTGATATGCCTCTTGATAATTCACAGGATATGTTGTTTTATGCTGATGTTGAAGATGCTGTTGTAAATGAAATTCAAGACGGCAATCCCGCGAAAGTCTCAAAACAGCAGGTTCAAAATGCTTATCAGCAAAGTTTTCAAAATCAATTATCTTTTAAAGGAAAACGCTTGCTAGAGCCCAATGATTTTTTAGATGAAGTAGCGAAAATTGATCCTTGGTATCAAACAATATTAAAAGCCGGTTATTCGTCAGGGCCGGATTTTGCAGCTTTACTGTACACTATTAGAAAACAAAATGAGGCGGATCCGAATAAGTGGATTATATATATAAGTGATGATTTTAAATTGTTGGCTACCGATCCAACTTGGAAACATAATTTAGTAACGAAGTTCTCAATATCCAACTCAAAACCGGTGGATATTGATATTGAGTTAACTTCTCAAGCTCCGGAAGGGTGCCCTTATTTACAGGCTTGTGCTTTGTTTATCAAACAATTAAATGCAACGAGAAATGCTTTATTGTCTAATCGTAAACTTACAGAGCTTTTAAATGATCTTGGTGAAGATTTATACAAGATGCGTATAGATTTATATACTGATGTTCACTAATGAGATAAATATAAAATAATAGGCCGCTATATGTTGTGCGGCCAAGGTTAGTATATCAAGTTAATATTAATTCCATCCGGATTCATCTTCTGCAGAAGAATTTAATTTCATTGAGTTCCAAATGCGATTGGTTATTCTTGATACTTTTGATGTAGGTGTCTGCGGAAAATATGCTTTTGAGTACATTTCATCGGTTAAATTGACATTAGGATTATTTTTTAAATTGTCAGAAAGCAAATTAATTGCTCCTTTTACCGGCAAAATGTATTTGATTTCATTGGAAACGCTGCTGGCCACATCATCTTTCATTAGATAATTAAACCACTTATAAGCATTATCTTTGTTTTTTGCTCCGCGCGGAATTGTCCAGCAGTCAAACCATAAAAGACTGCCTTCTTTGGGGAAAGTATATTCTATAGTGTAATTTTGATTGGCAAGAGCTGCGCGGTTGGCTGCTTGCAATATATCGCCAGAATATCCTATAGCTGCACAGATCTCTCCAGAAGCTAAATCATTGATATAACGCGAAGAATGAAAATATGCTACATTTGAAGCAAAAGCGGTTAATAAAGCTTTTGCTTCTTTATAGTCAGAGGATTTTTCTGATGCTGGATCTTTTCCTAAATAATGCATTACGGCAGATACTATTTCTATAGGCGAATCTAAAACAGCGATACCGCATTTTTTTAATTTATCCGAATTCTCTTTTTTAAAGAGAAAATCCCAAGAATCTACTTTATACTCAGGTCCGAAAATTTCAGCAATTTTTTCTTTGTTGTATCCTATTCCTAACGAAATTTCAGTGTAGGGATATGCGTAATCGTTATTCGGATCTAATGTTGCAAGCAGTTTCATGCGTTTTTCTTCCAAATGCGACCAATTAGGTATTTTGGTTTTATCAATTTTTTCAATCGCACCAGCTTTTGCTAAACGCGGTACATAATAGCTTGTCATCATACAAGCATCAAACCCTGAGCTGCCTGACAGAAGTCGTGCTTCTACCAGCTCATTGGAATCAAATAAAACATAGTTGGCATCTATTTTTGTTTCTTTTATAAAGTTATCAACTGTATCTTCAGCAATATAATCACTCCAGTTCCATATATTCAAATCCGCTGCAAAAACGCAAGAGGCTGAAGCTGTTAAAAGAGCAGCGGATAAGCAGTATTTTACGTTTTTCATTAATTGACCTCGTTTAAGCAAAATTTTTGAATTATAGGAAAATACTTGCTTTTGTAAATACTTATATAAGACAAGCTTTATAAGGCAAATACATTGACGATAGAAGAAAAAACACAGAAAGAGTATCGTCACTAAAGAATTTGCACTATGTCTTTACCGCTTATTTGCGGCAAAAAAATTTTGCATCATTATGATGCGAGAATCATTGTAACAAATTATTTCATTAACAGCCCAAAGTATGAAATCACAATTATTTTACAGCAGAGATCTTTAACAATATGGCAAAATTTGTTTGTAAAAGAATGTTCATAATTGATTGGCAATATAGATTATGTATCAATTTGTTAAAAAAAGATCAGCTCAAATAGCAGACAGAATTCAAGTGCGTAAAGTGCAGGTATGAGGCTAATGTCGACCACAATGCCGCACAAAACATATCAGAAGGGTAGGATTTGCCCGGATATCTCGACAAGAAAATCTCGTTGGATGTCGGCAGTAGGAACCAGCTGCAGCTTACAACAGTATTGTTGTTTTGCGGAAGGATCTCAGGCCTTTAGTCCGGAACGTCAATTAATTTGATCACGATGAGCTATGAATGAGTGGAATAGATGTCTTAGGACAGGTATGATGAGGATATCATGATTAAAAAAGAATAGTGAAATGACAGCATTAATTACATCATTTGTTAATCCTAAGGGCGGTAGCGGCAAAACTGTTGCGGCAGTTAATCTTGCAGCAGGTATTGCCGATCTTGCATATAAAGTTTTATTGGTAGATTTAGATGCTCACGCAAGTGCTTCGTTAGCTTTAGGTCTTAAAAAAGATCCCAAATTAGGTTTTGCCGGAGCTCTTATTGCAGATGATGATATTTATGACTTTGTTGAGAAAACCGCAAATACTAATTTGGATGTTATAAAAGCTTCTGATGATTTAGTGGCTGTTCAAGTGGCTCTTTATAATCAAAAAGAAGGATTTTTGACTTTAAAAAGAAAACTAGATGTTCTTAATAAAAATTATGATTATATTTTTATAGATTGTCCTTCGACTTTTGATGTTTTAACTCTCAATGCTTTATGCGCAAGTCACGCTTTTATCGTTCCTCTTCCTTGTGAATATTACTCCACATCTGCTTTAAGTACAGTGGTTGAGTATGTAAATTCTTTAGAAGAAAAAGGTCTTTGTCATGCTGTTTTGGCTGGGATTTTACGCAGTTATGGAAGCAATGGTGAATCTGTTTTAAATGAAATTCAAAATGAAGTAGTAAGAATATTTAGAAAAAATGTATTTAAAGCTATTATTCCCGAAGATAAATCTCTTGATGAAAGTATTATTTTAGGTCGCCCTCTTGTAACCGCCATGCCGGATAGTCCTGCTGCTAAGGCATTTAGAAAGTTATGCTCTGAATTTATTTATAAAAGTCCGTTTTGGCTTCGTCATAATTAATAAAAATATGCAGTAGTCTTTAAAGTTTTTATTGGTTAGGTTAAACTAACATAAGTTAGTTAAAACTTACAAAAGAGGTTTAAAATGAGTGCCATAACAGATATCAAAGCACGGGAAATTATTGATAGTCGCGGAAATCCTACTGTTGAGTGCGATGTGTTCCTTAAGTCAGGAGCATTCGGAAGAGCTTCCGTTCCGTCTGGAGCATCTACCGGAATACGCGAGGCTATAGAGTTGCGTGATGGTGATGCTAAACGTTTTGAGGGAAAAGGTGTTTTAAAAGCAGTTAATAATGTAAATACTAAAATTAAAGAAGCGCTTATTGGTCTTGATGCAACTAATCAGGTGTTGATTGATAAAACAATGATTGATTTAGATGGAACAAAAACAAAATCATCCTTAGGCGCAAATGCTATTTTATCAGTATCTTTAGCAGCAGCTAAGGCAGCAGCAAAAGAATCAGGTTTACCTTTATATAGATATTTTGGCGGCAGCTTCAAAATGAATATGCCGGTACCGATGATGAACATCATCAATGGCGGTGCTCATGCTAATAATAATCTTGATTTACAGGAGTTTATGATTATTCCTGTCGGAGCTCCATCTTTAAAGGAAGCGGTTCGTTATGGTGCTGAGACTTTTCATACTCTGCGTAAAATTATAAATGCAAAAGGAATGACAACCGCAGTAGGTGATGAAGGCGGGTTTGCTCCATCGATTAATTCTCATGAAGAAGCGATAGAACTTATCCTTGAAGCTATAACAAAAGCAGGATATGTCCCAGGTAAGGATATATTTTTAGGGCTTGATTGTGCTTCATCAGAATTTTATGAAGATGGCAAATATGCTCTTAAAAAGCAAGGAAAGAGTTATGAAATTGATGCTTGGATTGATATTTTAGAGTCATGGGTTGATAAATATCCGCTAATCTCTATCGAGGATGGTGCTGCTGAAGGTGATTGGCTCGGCTGGAAAAAACTTACTGATAGACTCGGTAAAAAATGTCAATTGGTAGGAGATGATCTGTTTGTAACAAATCCTGAGATTTTGCGTGAAGGAATAGATAAAAAAGTCGCAAACTCTATTTTGATAAAAATAAATCAAATTGGAACTTTAACGGAGACTTTTGAAGCAATTGAAATGGCTAAGCGAGCCGGTTATACAGCAATTGTTTCGCATCGTTCCGGAGAAACGGAAGACAACACTATTGCTGATATAGCAGTAGGTACCAACGCCGGACAAATTAAAACCGGTTCTTTGTCGCGTTCTGATCGTTTGGCAAAATATAATGAACTTATAAGGATTGAAGAAGAACTTGGCTCTTCTGTATGTTACGGAGGAAGAAATTCCTTCTATTCAATAAAACTGTAGTTCTTGTTTAGAGTTTTTTGCTATATAAAACCCCGTTATCGATTAAGTGATCAAATAGCGGGGTTTATGATAAGTGAGGTTTTTTCTTGACAAGTTTTTTATCAGATTTTGGAGCTGTTTTTTCTCTTCATTAATTTCAATTGGTTGGCAATTTGCTGCAAATTGTCAATTCTGTGTTCATAAGACGGATGAGTACTTAAAAATTCAGGAGGTTGCTCTCCTCCCATTTTACTCATTTTTTGCCATACACTTACCGCAGCATCAGGATTAAAACCGGCCCGGTATGCAAGCTCTAAACCGATTGTATCAGCTTCTGTTTCTTGTTGGCGGTTAAATGGCAAGGAGAAACCTAGATTGGCTACGGTGTTGCCAAGAGCTAATGTTCCGCGATCTGCTCCCATTATGGCAGCTATAGCTATAATACCGCTTTTTATCATTTCACGACTTTGCTGTTCTCTGCTGTGTTCGCGCAGAGCGTGAACTATTTCGTGACCGACCACAATGGCTATTTCATCATCAGTTAGTTTTAATTTGTTAATGATACCTGAATAAACGACAATTTTACCTCCTGGCATACACCAAGCATTTACAGTATCACTGGTAATTACATTGACTTCCCAATTCCATTGTTTGGCGTCAGGACGAAAAGCGGAAGTGGCTGCTATAAGCTTATTAGCAATACGCTTTACTCTTGCCGTTGTTTGTTTATTTGTGTTTAAAAGTTTTTTATCTTTTGCTTGTTTTATTACTTGTGAATAAGCTTGATCAGCTTGAGTATTGATTTGGTCCGCAGAAGTCAGCATTAATTGAGATCGATTGTAATTGGTAAAACCGGATAATGTTGTATAAGTACAACTGCTAAGAGTTGTGATAAAAAATAAAACGATAAGCAGTTTTTTCATGGAAAAATTGGTCCTTTTATTGCTGTATATAGTGATATTTATAAAATTAACTTCTTGTTTTTATTATATAAGTTTTTATATGTCTGTAATATCTTATCATGATTTACGTGTAAATCATTTTAAAAAAAACTTAAAAATAATTATGTATTCTTTGTAGACTGATTGTTATATTAATTATCGCAAGTTAGCTTCTTTTGGTTTTAATTATGTTCTCGTTTTATCAGGAAGATTTGTGCAAAGAATTTTGTCACGTATATTTATTAGTGGATTGCAATAATTTTTTTGTTTCTTGTGAGCGTTTACTTCATCCTGATTTAAATTTTAAACCGGTAATAGTTCTTTCTAATAATGATGGCTGTGTGGTGGCCAGATCAGATGAAGCAAAAGCTTTAGGCATAAAAATGGGAGAGGCGGTATTTAAAATTAAAAATTTAATAGATTCTAAAAATATAGTGGTTTTTTCCTCTAATTTTAATTTGTATTTGGATATTTCCAGTCGGGTGGTAAAAACTTTGGAAAGTATGTGTCCGCATGTCGAACAATATTCTATAGATGAGTCTTTTATTTATTTAGAAAAAGCTACAGAGGAAAGTGCAAAAGATTTGGCATGCAAAGTAAGAAATACGTTAGCTTATTCTTTAGGGATCCCGGTTGGAATAGGTATTGGAACGACGAAAACATTAGCAAAGCTTGCAAGTTATTATGCAAAAAGAAAAGTAAAACGTTCCGGTGCTTATTTTTCAGGATTAAATGAAAAAGCCAGACTTTTTCTTTTAAAAAATAATCCTGTGTCAGAAATATGGGGAATAGGTAAAAGGCTTAGTTTAAAACTTCAATCTATGGGCATTTTTACAGCATGGCAATTTGCTCAGATAGATCTTAATAAATTACGCAGAGATTTTAATATAAATGCAGTACAAACAGCTAAAGAATTAAACGGGATTAATTGTATTGTTGAAGATATTTCTGAAGAAAATCAATCCCAGATTATGTGGTCACGATCTTTTAAAGAAAGATTGTTAACCAAGGAAGAAATTTTTGAGGCTTTGGCTAATTACACTGTTAAAGCTGCTGAAAAGTTAAGGAGTCAGCAAAAATATTGTAAATGTCTTCATTTTCATATAAGAACATCGCTATATGGCAGCAAGGCGAAATACTCTGCAGATGAGACAATAGTTTTGCCGTATCTTAGCAATGATACGCGTGATTTCATAAATGCAGCTAAAAAAGCTTTGGATTTAATGTATCGTCCGGGATATGAATATATGAAGGCCGGCGTGATTTTGACTGATTTTTCTTTTACCCGTACAGAACAAAGTGATTTGTTTTGTAGAGCTCCTGAAATCGGTTCACAACAGAAAGCAGATTCGTTGATGCAGGCGCTTGATGTGTTGAATAGCAGAATAAGCAATACTGTTTATTTAGGAGCCCAAGGCGGTTTATTAAAAGATAAAAAATATTTAAATCGCCAATTTTTATCCAAATCGTTTGCTGATTTTTATAATTTGCCTGAAGTTTCTTATGCAATAGAGGAAAACAAAGAAAAATAATATTTTATTTTCTAGTAATGTGAATGTGTTTTTCAAAATAGATCATCTGCATTATGTAGAATTTTAAGAAATTTCCGAAAATTAATTGAATTATAAGCCAGTTCATTTTTGTTTTTCTATACAAAGAACTTATTAGTTAACCTTATTATTTCTTACAGTAATATATTGTCTAATATTAGAAAGCAGGGCCATCATGCAATAAAGAAAATGGCATTGTTGAGAATTCAATAATAAAGTATAGATGTAATAAAAACGTTTACTTTGATGCTGCACGGATCATTTATGGCAGAAGATTTATCAAAGTCTGAGTTGCTGTAGGTTTGCCGTAAGAGTTCGTCATAATTTAAAACATCATTAATTGTTATTTGGCAGTATGCCTTTGGTCTTTAGTTCGAGACATAACAAATATTTATTAAAAGAATTTATAATTTTTTATCTTATCTATTTGAGAAGAACGACAGTAAGGACAAGTATTAAATGTATTGCTTTTTAATATTTTAAACCATTCATTATGCAGTTCTTCAAAATAAACGTAATGTGTTCCGCAGTCACCACATACTAAACTTTCGCAATTTTTCTCTAAAAACAGTTTTAAAATAGAGAAAAACTCTACATATGAAGGAAAGAAAATAAAGTGTGATTTTCCGTGCCAAGGTTTATAAAAATCTATACGTTTAAAAATTGTTTTGCCGGACATATATGCGCCAATAGCTAAAGTGTGTTCTATTAAATGCGAGTTATGTCGTCCGGATTCATTTAACGGAGTAGATAAATTATGATTATGTAATACTCTAAAGCCCATTTGATAAAAACTTATCATAATGTTGCAAAATAAAGCTTTTGCCGGGTGATCACAGGCACTTAAACATAATTTATTAGATCCACGGTTAAATTTCTTATCAGAAACTGCTGCCGTCTTTGTTTCTTCTATAAGTTCATGTAATTTTCTAAATGATATACGGGTGGCTTTGTATATGTTTCCGTAAGGTACGCCGGCTATTAACATGATTTTGCTTAAGTGAAGTTTAAGCTCATATTCTCCGGATAAAATGAAAGACGAGAAGTTGTCGTATGCAAAATCGCGAATGAAATTTTCAATAATTTGAAAAAAGCCTTTATTGGGATTGCATAAATTTGCCAGTAATAAATAGGGATTTCTTTCTGATTTATTAAAGTAATTGGCTATTGTATTTATGTTAAAGTTGCCGAAATTTAAAGAGTTTATAAAATTTTCATTACCGGTTTTAGCAGTAAGTTTGTTAGCACAAGGATCATATTCGGCATATCTGTTTAAAAACAGTTGAAATCGAGGAAATCTTTTTTTGTTTAAAAGATATGTGAAATAAACATATTGCGATAAAGTAATAGGAATATGAGATGAAACGGATCTGTAAATTGAATATGCGACGTGAATGTTAAGATCTTTGCCGGATAAGTCGTAATAAAAATTTTTGTAATTTAGATTCTTTTCTGAAGAAAAATGATTATCTTTTTTTATTTGGGGTGGTAGAAATAGGTCGCTTTGTGAGCAGTCTGTTATTCTTTGTGGGGAAATATCTATTCTATCAGCGCGATCAGCAAAAAGTTTGTGATGAGTAAATTTATTAGAATAATTAGTCATTTTATATTTATATATAATTAATATTATCTAATTTAAATGGATTGGGAATACAATAACTTAAATGAAGTTAATTGTTTGTTTTATATGAGTAAGCGTAAATATACTGATAAAAAAACAAAAGTCAAATAATTTTATATAAACATAAAAATTATAATAATTTTTATTATTAGATATATACGGATTTTAATTTAATTCTAAAACTGTAAATATTTTTTCTTTATAAAATAATGTATTAATAAATATATATTTAATTTTTTGCTGGAATCTATTACATAAAATAAAGGCCGCTTATCTTAAATAAGAGGCCCTACTTATAAAGTAATAAATAATAATTATTTAGCAGGAGGAATTAATCCTACCTGTAAATCTTCCGCAGTATAGATATGTTTGCCGTCAGCAAACACTTTTCCATCTGCTACACCCATAATCAATTTTCCGCGTTCAATAATGCGTTTTATAGTGATTTCATAGGTAACAAGCTTGCAACTATCTATAACTTCACCTTTGAACTTAACTTTGTTAACGCCAAGGGCTCTCCCTTTTCCGGGGCCTCCGCGCCAGCCAAGGAAGAAACCTACTAATTGCCACATGGCATCAAGTCCGAGACAACCCGGCATAACAGGATCTCCCGGGAAATGACATGCGAAAAACCACAAATCAGGTGTTATATCAAGTTCAGCCTGAATAAAACCAAGACCATGCTCTCCGCCAGTGTCATCTATATGTGTAATTCGGTCGAACATCAGCATATTGGGAGCAGGAAGCTGACTATTGCCGGGTCCGAAAAGTTCGCCGCGACTGCAGGCTAATAAATCTTCTTTTGAAAAAGAATGGATTCCGCGTTCAAGCAGTGAAGCCATTAATAAACTCCTTTAAATAATAAAAGTCCGACCGTGCGGACTTTTTTAATGATTAGCGAGTACCAAAAACAACAATAGTCTTGCCGTGAGCTGTAATAAGATGCTGTTCCTCCATCATTTTAAGAATACGTCCGACAGTTTCTCTTGAGCAGCCTACAATCTGTCCTATTTCTTGGCGAGTGATCTTAATCTGCATTCCATTCGGATGGGTCATAGCTTCCGGTTGGTGCGCTAAATTGATTAAGGTTTGAGCAATACGTCCAGTCACGTCAAGGAATGCTAAGTTACCGACTTTTTTTGATGTCGCAGCAAGACGACGAGACATTTGAGCAGATAGACGCATTAAGATTTCGGGGTTAACTTGAACTAATTGTTTGAATTTGCTGTAGGAAACCTCTGCAACTTCACATTGAGTCTTTGCACGTACCCAAGCAGTTCTGATTGGGTTTTCAGATTGATCGAAAAGTCCTACTTCTCCTATGAAATCACCTTGATTCAAGTAGGTAAGAATCATTTCGCGCCCTTCGGCATCTTTAATTAAGACAACAACCGATCCCTTAACAATGTAGTATAAGGTTTCGGCTTTTTCTCCGGCGTGCATAATTGAACTTTTAGCAGGATACTTATGGATGTGGCACTGGCTTATGAACCAGCTGATAGTGCTGTCTGTTTGCGGTTTTATAATACTGCTCATAATTTATAGCTATATGACCTTAACTTATTGTTTAAAGGTAAAAATATATTTTTTTTTGATAATAACAGAATTCATCACAGATTTAACAGTAGAAGCCGTTAAAACCTTACTCTGATCAAAATTTGAGCAAAAATTTTGATCAAATTTTAAAATAAATGTTGTTCTGTTGTAGATATAATCTAATAATCAGATAACTTTGAAAATAAATCAATGCAAAATTAATATAATTTTAAAATAATAATTATGAAAAATATTGAAGATGATAATGCGCAGAGTATGCGTGATTTTAATAAAAATGCTTCATCCGGGTTATTTGCATATTATCGTAATTTAGACACTGCTTTTACGAAAGAAACAGATCCAAAAAACTCTTTAATTACATCTAAAGCAATTTCTTTATGTGAAAAATGGATACAAAGGCGCTGTACGGATGTGATTGGCGGCAGAGATGTTTTGCAAAAAAGGTCGATTAGCGATGATTGTTTTGAGATTCTACTGCGGACTTTGATTTTTGCCAGTCGTGCCGATGGAAAAATTGATAAAGATGAGCACAATTCGATAATCAGTGTTTTGAAAAAGTTTGCTAAAGAAGAGGATATGTACGGTATAGTCGATACTATGCTTACAGAAGATCTTGATGTTAGGAAAATATCTTCCAAAATACTTTTTAAAGAAGAAGCAGTGGATGCCTATTTTATTGCAGCAATGATTTTGCAGGGAGACAATTTCATGGAACGGCATTTTTTAGAGCTGTTTGCTGCTACTTTAGAAATCACGCCTTCACTTCAGAAAAAAATTGAGATTGATGCTTTAAAGTTCGTAAATTCGTCGCAGTTTTGAGATCTCTTTAAAAGCTTCGCTTTTGCTCTCTTATCTGAATGACTTATCCGTGGTATTATATGGGGGCCTAATAAACGGATATAAAGACGTTCGTTTTTCGGTAATAAAATTTATATAAAACACAGCATTAAGTTTAGGTACCACCAATGATCTATTCAAAAGAAGTAGAGAATATGTGCCCGGTCACCAAAGGCGCATATCATGGTCCTGCTCCTATTCCTGAAGAAGGCAAATGGGTTCAGGCAAAAGAAATCAAAGATATCAGTGGCCTTACTCATGGTATCGGCTGGTGTGCTCCTGAGCAGGGCACCTGCAAGCTCACCTTGAACGTTAAGGACGGTATTATTGAAGAAGCCTTGGTCGAGACTATCGGCTGCACCGGTATGACTCACTCTGCTGCAATGGCTTCAGAAATTCTTCCGGGTAAGACTTTACTTGAGGCTTTAAATACCGATCTCGTTTGCGATGCTATCAATACCGCAATGCGTGAATTATTCCTGCAGATTGTATACGGACGTACTCAGACTGCGTTCTCTGAAGGCGGTCTCCCTATTGGTGCCTCGCTTGAAGATTTGGGCAAGAACCTTCGCAGCCAGGTTGGCACTATGTTCGGTACCAGAGCAAAAGGCTCACGTTATCTCGAAATGACCGAAGGTTATGTAACTCGTTTGGCTTTAAATGAGCAGAATGAGATTGTCGGTTACGAGTTTGTAAACTTAGGCAAACTTATCGATTTGCTCAAAGCTAATCCCGACATGAAAGGCTCTGACGCAATCGCCAAGATCCGTGGACACTATGGACAGTTCGATAACGCTGCCAAGTACATTGATCCGAGAAAAGAATAAGAGGTGTACTGAAAATGGCATTATTTGAAAGTTATGAGCGTCGTATTGACAAAGTAAATAAAGTTTTAAACGAGAACGGTATTGCCTCTTTGGATGAAGCCATGCAGATTTGTAAAGATCATGGCATCAATCCGTATGACAAGGTTCGTGAAATTCAGCCGATTGCCTTTGAGAATGCTTGCTGGGCATATACTGCAGGTGCAGCTATTGCAATTAAGAAAAATTGTGTAAACGCCGCAGATGCAGCTGAAGCAATTGGTATCGGTTTACAGGCTTTCTGCATTCCCGGCTCTGTTGCCGAGGATCGTAAAGTAGGTTTGGGTCACGGCAATTTGGGTGCAATGCTTCTTCGTGACGAGACCAAGTGCTTTGCTTTCTTGGCCGGTCATGAGTCTTTTGCTGCAGCTGAAGGCGCTATCGGTATCGTTCGTAATGCAAATAAAGCTCGTAAGACTCCGTTGCGCGTTATTTTGAACGGTCTTGGTAAAGATGCTGCTCAGATTATTTCTCGCATTAACGGCTTTACTTACGTCCAGACCAAGTTCGATTACTTCACCGGCGAGTTAAACATTGTACGTGAAATCGCTTACTCTAACGGTGAGCGTGCCGCTGTTCGTTGCTATGGTGCAGACGATGTCCGTGAAGGCGTTGCAATTATGCATAAAGAAGGTGTTGACGTTTCTATTACCGGAAACTCTACCAACCCGACTCGTTTCCAGCATCCGGTTGCCGGCACTTATAAGAAAGAGTGTGTTGAACAGGGTAAGAAGTACTTCTCCGTTGCATCAGGCGGCGGTACCGGCCGTACTCTTCACCCGGACAACATGGCTGCAGGTCCTGCTTCTTACGGTATGACCGACACCATGGGTCGTATGCATTCAGATGCCCAGTTTGCCGGCTCTTCTTCCGTACCTGCTCACGTAGAAATGATGGGCTTTTTAGGTATGGGCAACAACCCGATGGTTGGTGCTACCGTAGCAATTGCCGTTGCAGTTTCTGAAGCTTTGAAAAACAAGTAATTTGTAGAAACTTTTAAACATATATTAAAAACCCGTTGATATCGAGATAAATTTCGAGTTCTGCGGGTTTTTTATTTTTGTGTATAAATTCAGAAAATCTTTTGCTCTTTATAACTTTATGAGCAATTATTTAAATAAAAGGAAATTCTCTCGTGCGCTATGGTGGGATGATTATGGTTAGAATAAAAAAGCAATAAAGAAGACAGCTTAGCTACTTATATGATTTTGTGTTTTATTTTTTATAGGACCCCGGAAGTGCCGCTGTCGATATGACTCCTTGAACCATGAAGTTCAAGTGGAGCACCTGTGATGAAATAAGGCTTCCTGTACTAAAAAGCAGGCCTGCACAACAATCACCAGGGAGACGCCCCGATCTGGTATTATCGGCTCAGGGTAAATGCGACTGGCCAACACCCCAGGGAAATTTTTAGGTAACTCAATTACCTTGGATGCTAATTTATCAAAAAAACGTTGATGTTTCAATGTTTTCATGAATTTATTAATGTAATTTACATGTGTGATACAAAATTATCAAAAAGTTCTTTACTTATCTGTTTGTAGTATTTATTTTAAAGCTTTGCATTGACTATTTTTCTTTTGTAAGTAAATAGGTAAAATCTGCTTGGCAGATTTTTATAGTGCTCATTTTTAGTTGTTTATGATTAAAAATGAGCAGTTTTCTTTTAAATTCTTAATAAAGATTTATTTTGGATATTGCAAGATAACTTAATTAACGTTATTACTAATATAAGTAGAATTTGCTTAAATTAAAATTAAGGTCAAGAATGGTTCCTTTTTTCGTTGATTTACTCTCATTTTTCTTAAAAACTCTGATTGTCATCTTGGTTGTTTCAATACCTGTCGGTTTGGTCTTTGCTGCTGTTTTAAAATCAAAAGGTAAAAAAAATCCTTCAACGTATGCAGACTCCAAACTAATTATCCGTGATTTAAAGTCGGTTTATGAAAAACGCAAGAAGTCTATGGTAAAAGCTTTGAGCGTCTATGATCCTGATAAGAAAATTGCGTCGCTTGATGAAAAGAAAAAGAAGAAAAAAGATAAAAAAGAAGATAAAGATTTGAAAATAAAGGATCGTCAAAGTTTTATTGAGAATTTAAAAAAACTTGAAGATGAAGGTGTTTTTTGTCCGCAGAATTTATATGTAGTAAATTTTGTCGGTTCAACGAAGGGTAATGAAGTTAAAAAATTACGCAAAGAAATTGATGCAATTTTAGATGTAGCAACCCCAAAGGACGAAGTTATAGTAAATTTAACATCACCTGGCGGTATGGTAAATTCTTACGGATTGTGTGCTTCACAACTTGCAAGGATCCGAGATCGCGGCATAAAACTTACCTGCACTGTAGATAGTGTTGCAGCATCTGGCGGTTATCTGATGGCGTCAGTAGCCGATCATATTGTAGCGGCGCCTTTTTCTTATATCGGCTCGATAGGGGTTATAGCGGGAATCCCTAATTTTAGAAAAGTACTTGATAAATATGATGTCGAGTATGAACAAATAACAGCAGGCAAATATAAACGTACGCTGTCAATGCTCGGAGAAAACACACAGGAAGGTCGAAAAAAATTCAAAGAAGAGTTAGAAGCCATTCATGCCCGTTTTAAAGAGCAGGTACAAAAGTACCGTCCTTTCATTAATATTGATGAAGTTGCTACAGGTGAGTATTGGCTTGCAAGTGATGCTCTTAAATTAAAACTGGTTGATGAAATAGCTACTTCTGATGAATATATCAGTAAAAAAGTAGCACAAACTTATGGTTGCGCTCTGCAAATTATGTGCGCCCGCAAGCAAAAAAGGTCGTTACTGTCTAAACTTAAACAATTAATTTTGCTAAAACATATAAAGAGCGACATCGGTAAGCTTTTGTTATCTGCAAAAGATGACGAATTTACAGGAATACGTTAAAAATTATAAGGTTGTAAGCTGATGAGTAAGTCTTTAGTTATCGTTGAGTCTCCTTCTAAGGCCAAAATTATAAATCGTTATTTGGGAGAGGACTTTGTTGTAAAGGCGAGTGTCGGACATATAAGGGATTTACCGGTAAGCTCGTCGTCAGGACGTGGAAAAAAAACTACGGCTAAAGATAAGAAAACGAATCCGCTTTTTGACAGAATGGGAATAGACCCTGAAAATAATTGGCAGGCACGTTACGAAATTATGCCTGGTAAAGAAAATGTTGTAAGTGAATTAAAAAAATTATCAAAAGATGCCGATAAAGTTTATTTGGCAACTGACTTGGATCGTGAGGGAGAAGCAATTGCCTGGCATTTACGTGAGGTTTTAGGCGGTAAAAAAGATCGTTATTTACGTGTTAAGTATCCTGAAATCACAAAAGCCGCTATTAATAAAGCCTTTGAAAATCCAGGTACCATTAATATGGATCTGGTTAATGCGCAGCAGACCAGACGTTTTTTAGATCGCGTTGTTGGTTTTATGGTTTCTCCTCTTTTATGGACTAAGGTTGCAAGAGGTCTGTCTGCAGGTCGTGTTCAATCGGTAGCTGTTGAGCTTATTGTTGACAGAGAAAGAGAGATAAAGGCATTTATTCCTAAAGAATATTGGACTATTGATGCCGATACTCTAACAACACACGAAGCATTTTTAAAATTGCAGCTTATAAGTAAAAACGGCAAAAAGCTTGAAATAGCTGATGAAAAAGCTGCGAACTTTATTAAAGATGAATTAAAAGTAAATGTTTTTAAGGTAGCAAAGGTTGAAGCTAAAAAAGGTTCGCTTCATGCTCCAGCTCCGTTTACCACATCAACCTTGCAGCAAAGCGCTAATCAGAAATTGGGTTTTTCTGTAAAACGTACTATGATGGTTGCGCAGCGCCTTTATGAAAACGGTCTTATTACTTATATGAGAACTGACAGTGTTAATTTGTCAGCAGAGGCAATAAGTGCTGCACGCGAGCAGATTGAAAAGAATTTCGGAAAAGAATATTTGCCGGAAAAACCTAATTTTTATAAATCAAAAGAATCAGCACAGGAAGCTCATGAGGCTATACGGCCATCTCACCCTGAACTTTCAGCAAAAGATTTGCCGGCATCGGTTGATCGGGACGGGCAGCGTTTATATGCTTTGATTTATGCTCGATATTTAGCTTGTCAAATGGCTCCGCAAACTTATGAAACTACCACAATAAGTGTTGAGGCTGGTGACTATTTGTTAAGAACTAGCGGCAAAACCGTATTATTTGAAGGTTTCAGAGCTGCTTTGCCTTCATCATCTAAAGACAGCAATCTATTGCCTAAAGTCTGTGTAGGAGAGATCCTTAAGTTAAAAGAAATTATTCCGCAGCAGCACTTTACTCAGCCTCCGGCTCGCTTTTCCGAAGCCACTTTAGTAAAAGAGCTTGAAAAAGATGGTATCGGCAGACCTTCTACTTATGCTGCCATCATCAGTACGATACAGGATCGCGGTTACGTGAAGATTGAACGCGGACGTTTTTATGCTGAGAAGATGGGAGAAATCGTTACAGATAGACTTCGCAAGAGTTTTAAAGAATTAATGGATCTTAATTTTACCGCATCAATGGAGGATAATCTTGATGAGATTGCAAGCGGTAAGGCTGATTGGATTGATAGTCTGAATAAGTTTTACGGTCGTTTCAGCAAGACCTTGGAAGAAGCCAAAAAGCCTGCTAGTGAAGGCGGTATGCCGGAAAATAAGGCAATCGTGACTGATTTGATTTGTCCCGAGTGCGGAAAGTACAAGATGGCATTGCATACCGGGCGTACCGGTACATTTCTTGCCTGCCAAGGTTATTATGATAAGACGGTTTCTGCAGATAAACGGTGTAAAAAGACTTTAAATTTAAAGGAAATTGATCTTAATGACTTTAGTAAAAAAGATTTGTCTGAAACAGATGAAGCAGAGTTGATGCGTAAACGTAAGCGCTGTCCAATATGCGGCTCTGTTATGGATGCTTTCTTTATTGATGATTCTCACAAACTTTATGTTTGCGCTAACTCTCCTGCTTGTTCAGGAACTGTTCTTGAAGAAGGGAATTTTGCTGCAGAACAGAATCAGGGGCCTGTTATCGAGTGTGATCGCTGCGGAGCTCCAATGGTTCTTAAAGACGGGCGATTCGGTAAATATATGGCATGTACCAATACCGAATGCGGTAATACGCGTAAAATTTTAAAAAGCGGAGAAGTTGCACCGCCTAAAGAGCCGGCCGTTGATTTACCGGAGCTAGAATGTAAAACGCCAGGTTCCCATTATGTTTTAAGAGACGGCGCTGCCGGATTGTTCTTGGCTGCGCATAATTTCCCTAAAGTACGTGAAACCCGTCCTGTTTTGGTAAAAGAGCTCAAGCGCTTTAGAGATAGAATTTCACCAAAATTTTATTATTTGGCAGACGGCCCTGAAGCCGATGAAAACGGAAATCCTGCAGAAGTAAGATTTTCGCGAAAGGTTAAAAAACAATATTTGATGACTGAGTCTAACGGGAAGCCTACCGGGTGGACTGCTTTTTACAATGAAAAAGAAGAAAAATGGGAAATAAATTTACCTGTAGTAAAAAAATCTACGGTAAAGAAAAAACAGACAGTTCAAAAATCATCTAAAAAATAATCGGTTAAAAGGCGGTAAAAAACAACCGCCTTTAAAGCTCTTCAGCAAACCTAATAATATTGCGTATTCGCTTTAATCCGGCTTCATCATTTTCTTCAAGATTGTTAGCCAATATTTTTGCTTCTTTTAAGAATACCGGAAGATCTTTGCGCATTTTTTTTACACAGTATTCATAATATTTATTAAGCTCTTGATCGGTAAGTGTTCCTTGAAAGTTTTCACAGCGATATAAAAATAAATGATTGCTTAAAACTTGAGAGTCAGTTTCCATATTGGGATATAAGCTGTGTGGATCTTTTTTGCCTATTGATTCATAAAAAGCCATATCTGCTGCATTAAGATTCATAAAAAATTTGTCTTTATAAGGAAGTGTGTCCGTATTAAATATAAGATCTTCAGATGAGCTTTTTAAAATTGACAAAGTATTAGATAAATTAAAATGTAATTTTTGTAAGCGATCGGGGGTCAAAATACTAAGAGGAGCAATCATATACATTAAATCAAGATCTATTGCTTCATACTTCAGTTCTTCTTCATTATTGCAAGTCAGCGCATAAAGCAACGTATTTTGCAGTTTTATTGGTTTTATTATTTTTATTTCGGTATTATCAAGCAGAGCCAAGCAATCACGGGTACTGATTGATTTTCTTATAAAGTTTATTTTGTCAGCAGTCGGCCTTAATAAATACGCAGCGATCTTGTAATTGTCGGTAATAAGCTTTTTAAAAAGTTTTATAAGAAGCTTAAGTCGTGCAATATGATCATTTGCTTTTTCATTTTCGTAAAGTTCAAGAATTTTGGCGTTGGCAATCAGATCACTTTGTGCAGTGAAGCTTTGTGTGCCGAAAATTGAAGCTACGTTAAGTGCTGTTTTTACGTCAAATACGCTTTTAGGTTTTTGCAGTATATCGGGTACAAGGAAACAACGTAGGGATATAGCATTCAATGCCTGCAGATGTCTTGCTGAAAAAGTAACGACGGTAAGATTTTTGTTGTCAAAATGAGATTTTAGACAATTGATGAATTTGCTTTCACAAATCCCGTCGCGCAAGAGATCCACATTAAGATCTAAAGTGTATAGATATGCAGGACTGGGTAAAGCGTTATACGGCAGTTTGCACCTTAAAATTTCGTATTCGCTTAATGGATTTAGATTGGCATCTGTACGGCATAAAACAACGCCGTAAAGTCTGGCGTTTTTGCCGGGCGCAGTAAGGGGTAAAGGCAGTACGAAAAGGTACTGCCCGTCAAGACGATTTAGCATTTATTTAAATTGATTTTGAGCTTTATCGTAGGTAAATCCCGCGTTATTTAAACGGGTTTTTAATTTTTCTTCGTCGATATCGAAGCTTTTGCAAAGATCTTCTAGAGATGGATAATTATCTCGCAGCTGCATATTAACTGCAGACAATAAGATAAAAGGATCCATTTTTTCGTAGTTATCAAGAGAAAACATTATTTGGCCTCAAAAACAATATTATCTCGTACAGCGCAGGCCTTTGCTACAGCGTCTTTAACGTCGGATCCGCGTGCTAAAGCCACTCCCATACGTCTTTCTCCATGGATTTCGGGTTTACCGAAAATTCTGACGGCACAATCAGGAGCCATGCTCAAAGCTTTATCAAGATTTGAATAGGTAAGATTATTGCCTTCACCTTTCACTAAGACGGCTGCTGATGCTGAAGGTCCGTAGAAAGCTATATTACCTATAGGAAGACCTAATAAGGCACGAACATGCAGAGCAAATTCTGACATGTCTTGAGAAATTAAAGTTACCATGCCGGTATCATGCGGGCGAGGAGATAATTCCGAGAAAATTACTTTATCGCCGCAAATGAATAATTCCACACCGAAAATTCCGTATCCGCCTAATGCCTTAACAACAGTTGAAGCGATGCGTTTGCATTCATCTAAAACGGTATCAGTTAAAGGTTCAGGCTGCCATGATTCTCGGTAATCACCGTTTTCCTGACGGTGGCCGATGGGTTGGCAGAAGTGAATCCCGTCTACGGCATGAACGGTTAGTAGAGTTATTTCACGGTCAAATTTTACCATGCTTTCCACAATTACTCTCTGCTCACCGCCGCGGCCGGCTTTTAAAGCGTAGTCCCAAGCCTTTTCAACATCTTCAGGAGCTTTTACCGTACTCTGACCTTTACCAGAAGAGCTCATAGTAGGCTTCATTATGCAGGGAAAACCGATTTTATCGATATTAGCTTTAATTTCTGCAAGAGAAGAGGCAAAGAAATATTTTGAAGTAGGTAATCCCAATTTTTCTGCGGCTAATGTTCTTATTGCTTCGCGGTTCATTGTAATATGAGCGGCGTGCGCGCACGGAACCACATGAAGGCCTTCTTTTTCTTCAAGTTCCATTAATGTAGAAGTGGAGATTGCCTCAATCTCGGGAATTACAAAATCAGGTTTTACTTTATGAATTAAAGCTGAAAGCTCATCGTGATCTTTCATGTTAATAACAGCTTTGTCTTGGGCAACTTGCATAGCAGGGGCATTGTCATAGCGATCGCAGGCTATTACTTTTATTCCCAGGCGTATAAGTTCAATGGCAACTTCTTTACCTAATTCTCCCGAACCTAAAAGTAAAGCGGTGGTCGGGCGACCGTTAACGGTATTATGAATGCTGATAGCTGATGCCATAAGTAAACCTTCTTTTAGCTCTGAAATGTATTAATAAGATAAGTACTTGTAAAAGCTAACTTATTAAAATAAAAAAGGATTTTTATTTCCTTAACCTAAATTAAAATTATAACATGCTCTTATGGGTTTAAGAAAAAATTGAACGGACTAAAATGTTTTTTCTATCATGCCTTATAGTGATTTAAGCAGTAAGCGTTTAATAGTGTGAACTGGGACTTTTTTTATTTATAAGAAAAATTCATATAATTTACTGCAAAAATTGTGCTTAAGTACTTTGCGGACAAAAGAAACATGAAGATTTTAGTCGATAGCGCCATGCCGAATGCTATGGAAGTTTTTTCTCCATATGGTGAAGTCGTGTTAAAACCGGGGCGCGATATTGCAGGAGACGATCTTAAAGATATTGATGCTTTGATGATTCGTTCAGTGACAAAAGTTGATAGAGAGCTGCTTGCACACGCTGCAAAGCTAAGATTTATTGGGACTGCCACTGCAGGTTGTGATCATGTTGATGAGGAATTGTTAAAACAGCTTAAGATCGGTTTTGCTTCAGCTCCCGGGGCAAATAAAGAAAGTGTTGGCGATTATATTTTGTCCGTGCTGTTGGTTTTTGCTCAGCGCTATGATTTAAAACTTGACGGAATGTCTATAGGGGTAGTGGGCTGCGGCAATACAGGCTCTGAAGTGATTAAAAAGGCACATGCTTTGAATATGCGTGTTGTTAAACGCGATCCTCCTTTATTTGCCGCAGGACAAAAGGAATATGGAGCAAGTCTTGAAGAATGTCTTAACTGTGATTTTACGACTTTTCATGTTCCGCTTATTAAAGAAGGTAAATATAAAACTTACCATCTTATTGATGAGAGTGCGTTACAAACAAAGATCGGCAAGGGCTTTCTTATAAATGCGTCACGCGGACCGGTACTTGATAATAAGGCATTGCTTACGTTGTTTGAAAAAGGAGAGAAATTAAGAGTATGGCTTGATGTATTTGAGGGAGAGCCTGACATTTCATATAAGAAGTTGATTCCTTTTCTTGAAGGGGCAACTGCTCATATTGCCGGATATTCATATGAGTCAAAGCGTAGAGCTGCGTATATGCTTGCAGTAAGTATGTGCAAATATTTGAATATCCCTTTAAAAAGTTCTTTTATTGTTCCTTTGCCTGAGTTTTCTGAACTTGATATAGGCAGAATTGATAGTCTTGACCGCGATTTGATTTCTCGCTTGGTTTTTTCTATTTATGATGTTCGCCGTGATAGTTATCTATTTAAAAATCGTTGCGTTGACGGTAAGAGTTTTGATGCTTTGCGGAAAAACTATCGGGAAAGGCGTGAATTATCATCACTTACATTGCAAAATGTCCCGATAGAATATAAAGAGACGTTAAAAGGGCTTGGCTTTTCTTTAAGCGGCGATTAGCGGATTTGGGGCGCTAAAAAACAATCTTTTTCGTGGGAGTTTATTACTCCCACAGCTTGTAGATATGAATAAATAATTGTTGTTCCGACAAATTTCATTCCACGTTTTTGTAAATCTTTAGAAATTGCATCAGAAAGGGCCGATGAGGTTTTTCCCGTTTCATGGATTATTTTGTAATCTGTCCAGTGCCATAGATAGTTGCTGAATGATTTAGTCTCTTTTTGTATCTCTTTAAAAATCTTAGCGTTACTGATGGCGGCTTTAATTTTAAGGCGATTGCGGATTATTTTTTCATTACTTAATAGTTCAGCTATTTTATTGTCATCATAATTAATGACTTTATTCAGCTCAAAATTATCGAAGGCGATTTTAAAATCTTTTCTTTTATTTAAAACACATTCCCAGGAAAGTCCGGCCTGAAATGACTCAAGAATAAGCATTTCAAAAAGACAGTGATCGTCAAAGACCGGATTTCCCCACTCCGTATCGTGGTAAGCAACATATAACGGGTTATTAAGATTAACCCATTTACAGCGATGTTTTTTTATCATGTTTTTCTTTTAAAAAATGTAGCAGAGCAGTACAGCCTTGTTTAATATCATTATAAGCAAGAGCAAAGTTATCGGTATACCACGGATCGTCGACTTCTTGTCCTTTTGTTCCGGTAAAGTCCATTAAAAGATGGATTTTATTTTGGTTAGCTTGCGGATAAAGATAAGACAGATTGCGTAAATTATTATTATCCATAAGGATAATATAATCATAAAAATCTAAATCATCTTTAGTTATTTGACGAGCGCGTTTACCTTTACAAGATAAACCTTTACTTTCGAGCAATGCTTTAACCGGCGGATAAACCGGATTTCCGATTTCTTCTGTCGAAGTTGCGGCTGAGGCAATATTGAATTCGTGCTCAAGATGTTCTTTTTTTATCATATCTTTAAATATGAATTCGGCCATAGGTGAGCGGCATATATTGCCGTGACAGACAAAAATTATATTAATCATATTCGTATTAGCTGGTTGAAATTATTAAATTGATTTAAGAGATGAAATTGAAAGAGTTGTTGTAATTATTAATGCTAACTATCATGCCGTCAAGTCAGCTTATAGTAAGCTAAATTTTGTAGCTCTTTTGATAGAATTAACTGTTTTGCACCTTTGTGTTCCATTAGAAAGCATAACCGGCAAAATGGGTATAATTGTACGTTTAAATTTCATCATCTTTTACAGATAGGAACATATTATGTCAAGCAATAGCGGCAACACGGGCGTTAGGCTGGAGACCAACGGTGTTAATCCGATCCCTGAAAATGAGCGTTACGGTACTCCGTTCGGTCTTTTCCCGGTGTGGTTTTCCTGGAATGTATCTATTTTGGGGATTACCTACGGTATTTATGTTTACAGTTTAGGCATGAGCTTTTTACAAGCTATTGCTTTTGGGGTTATAGGGTATTTTTTATCAAGTACATTAGTGGGTATTTTAGCTGTGGGCGGACCGCGTACGGGACTTCCTACCTTAACCCAGACGCGCATGGCTTTCGGCTTTAAAGGAAATAAATTTCCGACTCTTTTTGCCTATATTTCCAATATGGGTTGGAAAGTCACGATTATTACGCTTTCGGCAACTACCGGTGCCGATTTGTTTGCCAAACTGTTTCCGTCATTGTGTGCCAATGCTGACGGTACTTATACCACAACGTGTCTTGTTTGTTGGTTTATTGTTGTTCTTTTTTTGAGCATGTCAGTTGCCGTATACGGGTATCAACTTATTGTTCGTGTTGAAAAATATATCGCTGTTGTTACAAGCATCATGACGGTGATTTTTATTTTCATGATTATTCCGCATATTAATTTTTCTGCTTTAGGATCACATGAGTCTGCAGATTTTATAACCTGTATCGGCGGTATGGTTATGGCAATGACCATGGTCGGTTTAGGATTTTTAAATTACGGCGGGGATTTTTGTCGTTATCTGCCTAAAAACACTAAAGCCGGAGGCATTATTTTTTGGACTTCTTTGGGTATTTCGTTGCCGGTTGCCGTTTTGTTAATCTTAGGAGTACTGCTTGCAGACTCTAATCCGGATTTGACAGCTGCTGCCGCATCTCAGCCTATAGGCGCACTTACCGCTTTGCTGCCTTTTTGGTTTTATGTTCCTTTTTGCATTGTTATTATCATATCTTTGCTTTCTGCTGCGATGACAGGAGTTTATAGTTCAGGGCTTGCCTTAATGGCTTTGGGACTTCCTACATCGCGAGCAGTAACTACGGCATTAAATGCGCTTATTATTGCTTTTGGAGCTTTTTATCTTTTGTTCGTCTCAGATTCTTTCTTATCGACTTTTCAAGCTTTCTTAGCTGCGGTATCTGTGGTTTTGGGGTCAATGGGTGCTATTGAGCTTGTTGATTTTATAAGACAAAAACGACTTAACTGGGATGTTTCATTGGCTCAGCCTTTAGGCAGCGGGGGACTGAATTATCGCAAAGGAGCACTTTTCAGTTTAATTGCGGCATCGATTATCGGTTTGGGTACCATCACCTCATGGGATCCGAATATCGCTCATTTTGTCGGCTTCTTGTTAACTGAGGAAACTAAACAAAGTGTGTTTGCATCTGCTAATGTCGGTGTCATTGTGTCAATGGCAGCAGGTGCTGCAATTTATGCGATTATAACTTTTGTTTTAGGAAAAACCGAATTGCCGAACAATTATGCGGAGAAAAGACCTAAATGTGTAAGGTAAGAGGTAAGTTAGCTGAAAGGATCAAACATCCGGATAAATGGCATCTGCCTGCATGTTATTGGTTTTGGCAGCGTATTCCTGCATGCGATGAAATAGATGCCAAGTTAAAAGAACTTAAAAGCGGAGGGTTCGGATCATTTCAAATTGCAGCAAGACTTGCTACTCCTATAAATGATTATTTAAGTGATCGTTTTTTAACGGCTTATCGTTATTGCGCCGATAGGGCACGTGAGCTAAAGCTCATGATGGGAATTTATGATGATTATAATTGGCAGTCAGGTCATGCAGGAGGATTGTGCGTAAAGCTTGATCCCACAGTAAAAGAACGCCATCTGTTTTGGAGCCTTAAGAATATTGACGATAGTGACGCATATGCTGAACTTAAGATAAGCTCAATAAGCTCAGGAGATGCCCAATGTTTGTTTGAAATAGGTAAAAACTGGATTTATGAAGGCGGAAAAGCTTTATGGGATGAGTGGGAGATTGTAGGAGTTTATAATTTTACGGCAGACGGTAAAAAACTGGCGATACTTGATAAAACACAATTTGATTGCTGCTGTGATGATCAAGGGATAAAAATTAAAGTAAAAAAAGAATTTCTTCCGTATTTGAATTCTGAAAGCAAATTGGCACTTTTTGCTGCAGCTCGCTGTAAAAGCTCACGTATGGTGAATTATCTGTTACCGCAGACGGCTCAAGCTTTTATTAAAACAACGTATGAACCTTATGCAAAGGCACTGGGTGACCATTTAGGTACTACGGTACGTTATACATTTTTTGATCAACCGCATTCATGTTTTTATCAATGGCGAGAAAATACCTCTCAAGTCCGTTCTTCTTTAATGTTTTCAAAAGAGTTTTCGGATCTTTTATCAGCAGGGGGTGAGTTAGAAAAAGCGCATTGTCTTATTTCTTTGTTAGGGGATTATTTTAACGATAGTGCCGCTAAACGCTGCTGCGTGTTTGAAACCTACGCTCATCTTGCTTTTAGAAACTATTTTGAACCTTTAAGAAAATGGTGTAGTGATCATAATTTATTATTCAGCGGGCATGAGGTTTTAGGTCATGTGCATTCATGGAATTTTGCCGATACGGTAATTACTGAAGATAACCGCTGCAACTTTGCACTTGATTATTTTGCATTGGACGCCTTACGTGATATCACTGCTGTAGATGCGAAGAACTCAATTTCTCAGATTTCAGCCAAAATGGGTGATTCTGTAGCACGAGCAAATGGAAGAAGCGGCTGTATTTTAGAACAATACTACGGTCGGGAGGAAAAAGGATCACATTTCGGTGCCGGTTTTTGGGAGTTAAAGCCGCTGGAGCTTTATGCTCAAGTCATGCGTCATCATATTTTAGGAATGCGTCAATTTTTGATGCACGCTTTTTATCTTGATGACGGAACTTTAGATAATGATGAAATTTTTAAGAATCCGCGTTTGGATTTTTCTCCGGGGATTAATTTTGAACCTTGGTATCGACCGTTTTTTACGAAAATTTGTAAGGATTCTGCAATAGTTGCGGAATTTCTTGATGCCGGAAATCCTGTTTTTGATTTGGCAATTTTCTATCCGCGCCGAAATTTTTACGTAAGCGGAATGAATCGGGAATACGGCAGCATTTGTGCTGATGTAGCTAAATATTTAAGTACTCATGCTTATGATTATCTATTTTTAGATGAAGACTATCTTGATAAGGCTCATGTAGAGAATGGGAAACTTATATTAGGAAAAGAGAGTTTTAGTGCTTTGCTATTGCCGGATGTTAAGGTAGTAAAATCAGCTAAGACTCTTAAGCTTATTAAAGAATTTGCCGAAGACGGGCTTAAAATCTTTTTTGTCGGATCTTTGCCTCGTATTGTAGCTTACGGTGAGGACGATGAAGCTGCAAGAGAGGTGAGCGATTTAATATCTGATTTGCTTGTACATCCAATTGATTTTTCATTAGAAGAGCTCAATGAAGCTTATGCTCCTAAATTAGAAAAGGCGTTATCATTTTTAAAAGAAGAAAGAATTCATCTTGAATTTTCCCCACGTAAAGATCCGGTGTGGTCAAAAATATTAAGAACTGATGACGGTTATGCGTTGTGCATTTTTAATGACAGTCACAATTATCTTGCTCTTAATATTGTCGGTGATAAAAGTTCACTGCTCAGTAAGCTGGATTTTTCCGGTGCTGAGTTTGCTAAAGAGTCGTACAAACAACGCGTACATTCCGTTTTCCTTAATCCGTATGAGATTGCTTGTTTTATTCTTAGCGATTTTGATAAAGAAATTTATCGTACGCTTAAAGACGGATGGTCAGTTACAACAGTAGAACGTGAGTTTTGTCCCATCAGTGTAGAATGCGGTCTTGAAAAACAAGGATTTGAAAACTTTGCAGGAAAGGCTTTATATCAGATAAATTTTTTACTTGAAAGCTCATGTAAAGAGGCTAAGTTATTGTTGCCGTCATGTCATGACGGAGTAAAGATTTATTTAAATAAAGTTTTAGTTGGACAAAGCTTAGGTCAAGACTATTGTTTTTCTTTGAATACAGAGCTTAAGATAGGGGCTAATCTTTTGGAAATTGAATTATATACTTCGGCTGCCAACTATTATTATCAACATAGCAAGTGGCGTAAAAGCGGACCGGACAGTTGCGGTATTTTGGCAGCTCCGATCCTTAAGCTGATTATGTAGATTAGTCTGCATTGCACAGTAGCAATAAGAATAGCGACGGCTTTAATAAGTTTTACTTAATTAAAGCTGTTGATATTTTAATTAATCTGCAAATCTTAAAAGTTTCTTTATTTTTTCCATGCCGTCAGAGGATTTAATGCCTAGAAACGAGATTTTTATTTTATTTTGATAAAGGCGTTTGGCAAGTTCTTCCATAAATAGTCCCATTCCTTGGGTTTCCTGATTGTTTTCCGACGTTGTTTCAACTCCGCAGTTGGGGGAACGGTTAGCACCGATAATAGCAATAATTTTAAAGCCGTGTTTGCGGTATTCTAAAATCTGCAGCATTACATAATCAATTAATTTTTGCAGTTTGTCTTTTGTCTCTTTTTGTTGCATTGCGCTGCGGATCCGAGTGTTTTCAACTAAAACCGGAGATGCTGCTCCTAATGGATTTCCCCGGTCAAGACCTAAGCAACAAAGCTCAGGACAAGGCATTTGCAGTATTCCGATGTTGTTTTGCATTAGAAAGTTTATTAGATCGGAAAAGGCAGCAGGATAGACTGCCGTTCCATCGGAAATTGCGTTTTGATTGATTAAGCAATGAGCAATCAATACAATTTTTTTGCTTCTAATATCATCAAACATGGTTTACAGATTATAACTTACGTGTTGAACCTTAAATTTGCTTTGATTTGATTGCAAGAGATTGTTCTTTATGTTGTTTTCTTTGATCTAAAGCGTTTTTCGCTGCGATAAGCATGGCAAGAATGAAGAAACCTCCCGGCGGTAAAATTGCAATTAAATAAGTATGATCGGAACTTATCAAATTTATTTCGAGAGCGTAAGCCCAATCACCTAAGAAGTCATGAGCCCCGAACATCCAAGTTCCGCTGCCTAAAACTTCACGGATGGATCCTAAAGTAAAAAGAACAAGAGAAAAACCTACGCCGCAGGCAAGTCCGTCAACGGCAGCTTGGAGTGGACGATTGCGTCCTGCAAAGGCTTCAGCTCGTCCCATGATGATGCAGTTGGTGACAATTAGGGCAAGATAAATGCCAAGGGCATTATAAAGTTCAGGGAAATAGGCTTCTACGTAAAAACGCACTACGGTAACTAAGGTTGCAATTACTATTACATAAATAGGAATGCGCACTTCTGTGAAGATAACTGAACGAAGACAGGAAATTAATGTAGAACTTAAAATAACAACCAAGGTTGTAGCAATGCCAAGCCCCAGAGCAGAAACTGCTGTGGTGGTAACGGCAAGCAGCGGACATAACCCCAGAAGCTGACAAAGTCCGGGATTCTCTTTCCACAGCCCCTTGATAATGATTATAAGCAGTGAATTTTTGCTTTCAGCAGGGGTGAATTCAGACTCTTTAGTCCCATGTACGGTATCAATATTGTCGGTCATTATTGCAAAGCTCCTTTACATAACGGCAAAGAAGATAAATCTGTTTCATTAACGGCTTTAAGTAAATCACGGCTTGCAAGTACGATGGCGCGTGAGGTTACGGTTGCTCCTGTTATATAATCAAAGTCCCCACCGAATTTTTTTACTTCCCAATGAATGGACTCTAAATTTTGATTGTCAAATTGGTCAAGGAAATTGCCGTGATTCCTGTCAACTTTATCGCCGATCCCCGGTGTTTCTTTTGATGCTTGAATATCTACTTTATAAATTTTCAGGTCCGATGTAAGTCCTGCTATTAAGATTAAAGGATTTGAATATCCGCGAGATGTTGAAAAAGTTGCAATATAACCTAAAGGTTTATTGTTTTTATCCGTTACGGTAAGAAACGGCATATTTTTACCGATTTTTTTATGTGAAAATAATTTACATACAGTAATTGTATCTTCAGTTAATGTTTCAGCCGGCAATAGATCGTTTATTACTTGCATCATTCGGGCATTTTGATTGGCAGAAATTTTCTCTGAAGTATTGTGTTGAGCATGTAAAATAAAAAATACGCATAAAGCGGCGATAAAGGCAAGAGTAAAGCCTGCAGCTATTGCTCTTGTAAAAGGAGAAGAAAAGGATTTAATCATTAATCAAGACCTCCTTTTCTATACCCGATGCCGAAAGGACGGCGGCGGGTTAAAACGTCAAGCAAAGGGGCAGCTGCATTTGCGAGCATGACAGCAAAGGCTACTGAGTCAGAATAAGAGCCTTGAACTCGGATCAAAAGAACAAGCAGACCTGTAAATATTGCAAAGCATATACGGCCCTTAAATGTTCCCGAATTCGTGACCGGATCGGTAATAATAAAAAAAGCACCGAGCATCGTGCCGCCGAAAAGAATATGTTCAATACCGTTTATTGACATTCCCGGATCAAGCGCATGCCAGATGCTTCCGCCAATAAAAATGGTAGCAAGGAAGGATAGCGGCATTTGAAAAGGAATTACTTTAAATCCGATTAAAATTATTCCGCCTAAAAGATAAGCTATTGCCAAATATCCATAAGCCTTATAGGAGTCAAGAGAAAAATCAATTGTCTCAACATTGCCTACAGCTCCTGCTTTTCTTGCCGTTTTGATGCTTTCAAGATAAGTAGCACCAGTAAGGATGTCAGCATTGGTGTTTAATTCTTTTATTTTATTGCGAAGCATAATAGGATCTTTGTCGCTGAATATTACATCGGAGCGTTGCTCAATTGTTGCTATGCTATAGGCTCCCGGTGCCGGTGATACCCATGTTGAGAAGAATATTCCTGGTGCAGATATTACAAGGAAAATAAATCCTGCCATGGCGGGATTAAAAATATTCATACCGAGTCCGCCGAATGTATGTTTGACAAGTAAAATAGCAAAGAATGAAGCCGATACGCTTAAATACCAAGGTAAGAAGGCTGGTAGGGTCAAACCTAAAATAGCTGCAGTAACAAGTGCAGATAAATCTGTTATATAAAAAACAGGTTTTCTTTTACGTAAAAGAGCGGCAATACTCTCGGCAACGCAGCATGAAATTGCGCATATGAGAAATTGAATTAAAACTCCGTAGCCGAAAAAATAAATCATTACGCAGTATGCCGGAATCAGGGCGCCCAGAACAATCCCCATCATTTTGGAGGTTGTCATGCGGCTGTGAATATGTGGAGCAGGCTCCAAATCGAACTTAATATCAGGTGAATTATTTATTGTCATATTAAATTAATCCTGCTTAGTATTCGTTTGTTTGTCTACGGTCAGGCTTTGTGCTTTTTTACGGGCTAAGGCTGCAGCAATAGCTGCTTGTCTGCGGCGCTTTAGCTCTTCAGGAGAAATCTCTTGGTAAGCTTTTGGCTTTAAGCCATCTGTACTTTGTACAGTTAAATTTTTATCTGTTTTTTCTGCAGTCTCGTTAATAACAGTATTAGTTTTTTCGGCTGCGCTTTGCGCTTTTTTGCGAGCAAGTGCTGCAGCAATAGCCGCCTGTCTGCGTTGTTGCAGCTCTTCAGGGGATAAATTTGCAGCTGCAGCAGAGTTTTTATCTTGGTTTTTCTTGCGGGCAAGCGCTGCAGCGATTGCTGCTTTGCGTGCGGAATCCGATATCTTATTTTCAGAATTTGATGGTTCGGCGTTTTTAGTTGCTGCTTCTTTTTGCTTTGCAATACGCGCAAGAGCTGCTTGACGTTTGGCTTCACGAATTTTTGCTTCCTCTTTCAGTCTTTCATCGTGAAGTTTCATTCTTTCTTTTGCTCTATCGGTACGTCTTTGTTTGTCATCCAATATTCTGATAATGGCCTTTTCTTTTCTAAATTGTGAAGTTAAAGGAATTTTACTTGGACATACATAAGCACAGCATCCGCATTCGGTACAGTCTTTTATTCCGCAATTTAAAGTCTTTTTGTGATCACCTGCTTTTGATAAAGCATACATACGATAAGGTACTAAGCGTGACGGGCAAACCCTGGCGCAGCGTCCGCAGCGTATGCAATTGCGTTCAATGCCTGCAGGAGGAAGTTCTTTTTCAGAAGGAGTAAAAAGACAAGTACAGCTTTTAGTTACGGGAATACTCAAATCAGGAAGAGTAAACCCCATAAACGGTCCGCCGAAAATAACCTTATTGCTAGGTTGCTCTGTATAACCGAATTGTTTTAAAACAAAATTTACACTGCTGCCAAGACGTATCCAGGCATTGCCGTGATCAGAAAGCTTTTCTCCGTCGACCGTAACCGTACGCTTAGTAAGAGGAATACCGTCAATAACTGCTTGTTTTACTGCAAAAACGGTTTCGACATTATCAACTACTATGCCGCAGTCTGATGTGTGTTCACTGTATGGAATTTCAATTCCGGTAACAATTTTGATAAGGTTGCGTGCCGCTCCTGACGGGTATAGCGTAGGCAGTACTCTAACAATGGCTTCATCTTTTGCTGCATTCTTAATTGCTTTAATTGCATTCGTTTTATTATCTTCAATGGCAATTATTACAGCTTTGGGTTTAAGAATTCTTTTGATGACTTTAATTCCGGATACTATATCTTTTGCTCTTTCCTGCATTAAACGATCATCACAAGTTGCAACAGGTTCACATTCACATCCGTTTACAATAAAGATATTGCAGTTTCTGTTGCCTTTGATTGAAGAACCGAGTTTGGCTGCAGTTTGAAATTGAGCTCCGCCTAATCCTTCAACACCGTAATCACGAATACGCTTTAATAAAGTATCGGCATCACTTGTTTCCCAGTCTTTTAAAGGCTCCGGCGGATAAATATCGTCTTTACCGTCGTTTTTGATGGTAATGCATGTTTCAAGAGCTCCGCTTGGATGCGCTATTATATGATCGGAAATAGCAACGATTTCTCCGGAAATAGAGGCGTGCAGCGGAACATTCCTATTTCCTCCGGGAATTGTTAAAGGTTGTCCGACTTTTACTTTGTCTCCTACTGATACGATAATTTTTCCGCCTTGTCCTAAATAGCGATTAACCGGTAATGAGACGGAGTCCGGAAGCGGTAATTCTCTAATCGGGATATCTCCCGTTTTTTTTAATTCCTGAGGTTTTATTCCTCCGAAAAATTTCCAGATTTTTCCTTTTAAAATTTTGGCAAGCTGTTTGGATTGAGCCATTTACTGCTTGTCTCCTTTTACGGTTACGGCTTTAATGTCCCAATTGAAATTGGCAGAAGTAGGCTTTAGACGCTGCATGGAAATACATTGTTCAGGACAGATTTTTGAGCAGTCGGCACATCCGATACACTCTTCAGAATTAATGTGATGTACTGTTTTTATTTTTCCTTCAATAGCATCTACCGGACAATGCTTTAAACATTTTGAGCAGCCGGTGCATTTGTTTTCATCAATTACCGCAACAAGGCGCGGGAGGAATACTAAATCTTCATCTTCTTCAGATGGCGGGGCAATGCCTAATAATGCAGCAATTTCCTTGACGGTGTCAGGTCCTCCCGGAATACATTTATTGCATAAAGCAGCGCCTGAAGCTACGGCCTCCGCATAAGCAGAACATCCTGGGAATCCGCATTGAGCACATTGAACGCCGGGAAGTATTTTTTCAATTTTAGAAGCCGTGCTTTCATTGCCTTGTTTTGAGTTTTTTGCAATGAAAGAAAGAAAGGCTCCCAGCAGCAGAAGAACAATGCTTAGACCTAATATAAATAAACTTTCATTGCTTGAAATCATACGGCACTTCCTGTAAATCCGGCAAAGCCCATAAATGCAAGCGACATAAGACCTGCGGCAATAAGTGCTACGGGTGTGCCTTTAAAAGGAAGCGGAACGTCGGCTATCTGCAGTCTTTCCCTGATAGCGGCAAAAAGAGTTAGGACTAATGTAAATCCGCTTCCGGCTCCTAAAGCATAAACAATAGAATTTATAAAAGAATGATGGAGGGAGACATTCAACAAAACCAGACCTAAGACGATGCAGTTAGTTGTAATAAGAGGCAGATAAATACCTAAAGCATTGTAAAGATCGTAAGAGATTTTTTTGATTAAAATCTCAACAAGCTGTACTGCTATAGCGATAATTACGATATCAACGATAAGATCAAGAGAGGATAAGCCTAAAGGATCAAGAATAAGATTATTTACGCCATAACAGCAGCCTGCAGTTAATGTCAGTACGAAAGTGGTTGCTCCACCCATGCCTAAAGCCGCGGATAAATGGTTAGACACGCCGATAAAAGGGCATAATCCTAAAAAACGAACCAGCACGAAGTTATTGACTATTGCCGCGCTGAAAAAGAGAATAATGGCATCTAACACTTTATTTTCTCATTAATGCATTTAATTATGATTCATCAGAATGAAGATCTTACCGCACTTAAGAATAAGAGGCAGTGCGAAAAAAAATCATCTTTATTAAGCAAAGCCATAAGATATTCTTTGATGTCGGTTTTAAGGGAACAAAACCCTAATCCTCAAAGTGAGCTTAAATACAACAATCCGTTTGAACTTTTATGCGCAGTTGTTTTGTCGGCTCAAGCTACTGATGCTTCAGTCAATAAAGCAACTCCTGCTTTGTTTAAAGTTGCTCCGACACCTGAATTAATGTGTAAATTAGGTGCGGAAGGAATTGCTCCATATATCAAAACAATAGGTTTATGGCGCAATAAAGCAAAAAATTTGCAGATATTATCACAAATTTTATATGAAAAATATAATTCACAAGTTCCTGATACTTATGAAGAACTCATAAAATTGCCAGGTGTCGGATCAAAAACGGCAAAAGTAGTATTAAATGTTGCTTTTAAGAAGCCTTATATTGCCGTTGATACTCATATTTTCAGAGTTTGCAATCGTACTGGACTGTGTGTAGGAAAAACAGTAAAAGAAGTAGAAGATAATTTACCTGCGCTTATTGATAAGGAATTTATTCAGGATGCTCATCACTATATTCTTCTGCATGGACGTTACGTGTGTAAAGCACAGAGGCCGCAATGCAGCTCCTGTGTAATTCGAGAGTACTGCAAAAGTTATCCTTTAGTTAAAGAGTGAGATAACGCAAGTATTGATAACGGGAAGAGAAGAGCCGATGCAAGCTAAATCAAGCAGCATGGCAATTACGCTGATTTGCGTTGCCGCCAATATCAAATCTCGGGAGGCTGCAACATGATTTAAATGCAGAAAATAGCCGATAATTACCCTGACTAATAAACCTGTTCCTAATAAAGACACCATAACTAACGGGTTTAAAATTAAAAAGCATAAGGCTAAGGTCAAGAGTGCACTTATTATCATCCCTCCAATCGTAATTGTACCGATGGAGTTTACCGGATCCTGCTCGAGAGTGAATACTAAAGTTACGGCGAAGGCTGCGCTTAACATTGAAATCAAGGCAAAGCTTAAAAACAGCTCTAAAGGGCTTACGATCATTGCCAGGGCTGAAGCAACCACTGTAAAAATAATGCAGGGGATTGCCACTGCTACTCCGGAGATTATTTCATCGGCTCGTCTTTGACTGAATAAACACATCAAAGTACAAATACCGCGAAAAGAACTCAAGCCTGATAAAGTGATGAAAACGCAGAAAATAAGGCCGCCTGAGATAATTTTTAAATTTACATTTGAAGTAAATCCTGCTGCCGCTCCTGAAATAAGGCCGATAAGCAAATAAGCAAAAGGCATTGAGCTAGGGTAACTGGGGCCAAGACGCGATGCAGTTTGCGGAAAACACAGTGATAATGTAGTGTACTGAAAGAAAGAGGCAAAAAACTGACGGAAAAACAAAATTGATGATAATTTTAAAGAAATAGTTTCTTTGTCATTGTATGCAGACAAATTTAAATCAATAGGACTCGGATCCACGTCAATATCATTGTCTAAATTTTTTTCAGTATGCTCTTTAACACTTTTTGCAAATGTTTCGGTGAGCGGTTCAACATCGGAAGTCAATTCATTTTTATCTATATTTGCTGTTTTATTAAAGGTGTCAGCCGATTCTTGCTTAAGCTCACTGAAAATAGTCTGGTTACCCGTAAATACTCTAGTACTTTGCTCAGGAACCGGATTGTCCGTTTCTAAGATGTTATCGGTAGGATCTTTAAACAAAGATTCATCTTTTGTCTGATTAAGACTTACATTTTTAAAAATTGAAGCGTCGGCAGTCGGTTCAGTGTTTGTCGATCGTGCGCTGCTGCCGGTTTTTTTTATGAACTTATCCGTTACGTTTTTTAAAACGTTAATATTTAGCGCCATAGTCGGAATCTCGAAAAAATCACTTTTGCATAATAGCGTAAAAAGTCGTTTTTGTCATTTTCTCCTTATCTAAATGAAAGGTGTATTTGTCATTTAACTTTGTTAAGCTGCAGCTTGCTTACAATTTTTGATAGCTTTTCAGAACCTGAATTGTGAGTTTTTTTAAAACTTCCGGTAGTGTTACAATATTATATTTATCCGCATTGACCGTGAATTTCTTTCCGAAAAGAAATGGAAAGATTTGTGGTGAAATAGGTTTACACAGTTATTAAATAATGGGATTTATTTGTGATTAAACTTACCCATATAGAAAAGATTTACGCAAAAGGCACTAAACGTGAGGTTAAAGCCTTAAAAGACGTATCTTTGACTATTGAAGAAGGTGAAATTTTCGGAGTGATAGGATTGTCCGGTGCAGGAAAATCCACTCTTATCCGTAATATTAATCTTCTTGAACGTCCCACTTCAGGAACAGTTGAAGTAGACGGAAAAGATCTTACAGCTATGAAACAGGTGCAGCTGAGAGTTGAAAGAAGAAAAATCGGAATGATTTTTCAGAGCTTCAATTTATTGTCGTCGCTTACCGTTGCTAAAAATGTAGCTTTTCCTTTGGAACTTGAAGGCAGACTTGATAAAGAGGCGATTAATAAGCGTGTTGCTCATCTTCTTGAGTTAGTAGGGCTTTCAGATAAAGCAGATATGTATCCTGCTCAATTATCAGGCGGTCAAAAGCAGCGCGTCGGTATTGCCAGAGCTCTTGCCGCTGAACCAAAAGTTCTTTTATGTGATGAGGCAACTTCAGCTCTTGATCCGAAGACTACAAGTTCGATTTTGGAATTGCTGCTTGATCTTAGAGATAAGCTTAAGCTTACTATCGTTATTATCACTCATCAGATGGAAGTTATTAAAGAGTGCTGTGATCGAGTTGCCGTATTAGACGGCGGTGTTATTGCCGAAATGGGTAGTACTCTTGATATTTTTACTGAGCCTAAAGAGGAATTAACCAAGCGATTGGTATCTTCTGCCGTACGTCGCGGTATGCCGGAATTACTTCGTCATACGCAAATCGTCCCTAATTATGAGAACGGATATAAAGCCGTTGTGGAAATTCTGTTCTTAGGGCCTAAGGCTGATAGTCCGGTAATTGCTGATGTTTCTAAATGCTGTAATGCCAAGATAAGTATTTTGGCAGGTAGTATAGATCATATCCGTAAAGTTCCGTTCGGACTTTTGGTTGTTGAAATTGACGGTGATGAAGAAACTATTCATATTGCTATTGAAGAACTTAAAAAGCGCGTTCACAAAGTGGAGGTTTTAGGCTATGACCGCCGTAAGCAACTGGCTGAATATTGATTTATCCGCATGGTCTAAAATGTCCGGATTACTGTTTGACGGTACACTCGAAACTTTTTACATGGTGCTTTTAGCGTCTGTAATTACCGCTATTTTCGGTGTGCCCTTAGGTGTTTTGCTTTTAGTCACGTCCCGCGGTTATTTTTGGGAATCTCCTAATTTTTATCGTATTTTAGGTACGATAGTAAATGCATTGCGCTCTATTCCTTTTATTATTCTGATGGTTGCGATTATTCCGTTTACTAAAATGCTGGTCGGCACATCTATCGGAACTACTGCAGCAATCGTACCTTTGACTGTTTCAACCATACCTTTTACCGGCCGACTTATCGAAACTTCTTTAAGAACCGTACCTTATGGATTGATTGAAGCAGCAACTTCCATGGGGGCTACTCCGTGGCAGATTATACGCAGAGTTCTTTTGCCCGAGGCAATGCCTGAGATTATTCAGAATTTTACTATTACCGTGATTGTAATTATCGGCAGTTCTGCTATGGCAGGAACAATCGGCGGCGGAGGCCTCGGTGATTTGGCTATCCGATACGGATATATGCGTTTTAGAGCAGATATGATGATTGCAACTGTTCTTATTTTGATTTTGATGGTTCAGTTAGTACAGTGGATTGGCGATATGCTTTCCCGTCACTATGATCATCGATAGACTCTGATATTCCAATATTATCAAAAAATATTTTAAGCTCCGATTTTCATGTTGAGGATTGGAGCTTTATTTTTATTTTTTCTTTTATTTCGCTTTTTGCTCCTTTTTGGTGCTTAATTCCGTATTTCCCTTGCATAATGGTATTTAAACGATTTTAATAGAATCATTGTGGAGCTTTAAGTTGAAATAAAGCTCAAATATAGAATATGAGGAGCTAATAAATGAAAGCCATTGTTGTAGCATTGTCAGCTGCTGTTCTTTGTTCCGTTTCTGCCGCTAATGCAGGTGAAATTTCCGTAGGCGTAACTCCGGTGCCGCATGGAGAGGTTATGGAGTTCGTTAAGCCAATAGTTGCAAAACAGGGCGTTGATTTAAAAATTGTTGAGTTCAATGATTATGTACAGCCGAATTTAGCAACTGATGACGGTGAGCTTGATGCAAATTATTTCCAGCATCGTCCTTATTTGGAAGAGTTTACCAAAGATCATGGAATTAACCTTGTAGAGGTTGCTGCCGTTCATATTGAGCCTATGGGCGTTTATTCCAAGCAGATTAAAAAGATCAATGAATTGAAGGATGGCGCAGTTATCGCAATTCCAAATGATCCGACCAACGGCGGTCGTGCTTTATTACTGCTTAATAAAGCCGGTGTTATTACTTTAGAAGATCCTACCGATATCACTGCCACTGTGATGGATATTAAAGATAATCCTAAAAACATAGAAATCCGTGAGTTAGAAGCAGCTCAGCTGCCGCGTGCTCTTGAAGATGTAGACGCTGCCGTTATTAACACTAATTTTGCTATGCAGGCTGATTTAATTCCGCAGCGTGATGCCATTGTTATTGAAGGCGCAGATTCGCCTTATGTGAATATTTTGGTGGCAAATCCTGAGAGCGCTAAAAAAGAAGACATGAAGATTTTAATTAAGGCTGTGCAGTCTGAAGAAACCAGGGCATTTATTGAGAAACAGTATAAAGGTGCAGTTTTACCGGCCTTTTAATTCATTTTGAATTAGTGCTAAAGTAAAGGGGACTTATATGTCCCCTTTACTTTGGTATGAGTATGCATGCTGTTGATGAAAATCTTAATTTTTTAATTTTAAAATTAAGTGAAGAAAGAAAGGAAAAACTTGATAGGGATGTTTTTACATTTCCATTTGCAAAACGCTTTAATATTGCTCGCGCTTATATGAATTTAAGACCTGCAAAATCACTTTCTGAAGAAGTAGTAAAAGCACAGAATTTAGTTTTAAGTTCTTTAATTAAAGAGCGGGGAATTGTTGATATTTTCAATCTTTCTGAAAAAGAAAAAGGGATTTCTTTATTTCAAGGAGATATCACGCGTCTTAATGCTGATGTTATCGTTAATGCTGCAAACAGTGCTGCACAAGGATGTTTTATTCCCGGGCATAACTGTATAGATAATGTAATTCATACCTTTGCAGGAATGCAGCTTCGTCTATATTGTCATGATCTTATAAAGAAACGAAACAAAGAATTATTTACAGGCGAAGCAATTATTACTCCCGGTTTTAATTTACCTGCACGTTATGTTATTCATACAGTAGGACCGATAATATTTGTTGATGTAAATAATAAAAAGAAAGAAGAGCTTAGATCCTGTTATTTAAACTCTATGAATTTGGCATTAGAAAACAAGTGTAAGAGCATTGTTTTCCCGTGTATTTCCACAGGAGAATTTCATTTTCCGCAAAAGGAAGCGGCAATTATTGCTGTAGATTGTGTAAGAGAGTTTCTTAAAGCACATGATTATCCTTTTAAAGTAGTTTTTAATGTGTTTAAAGATAGTGATTTGTCAATTTACATCGAACTTTTAGGTACTCAATGAAAGAAGAAAAAACTCCGTCTCAATCTTTGTATTTTATTGATGATGCTTTAAATGACGATTCAGACGTAAAAAAACAAAGTGTTCAGAAATCAGAAAAATCAAAGGATACAACGGATTTTGATTATAAGACTTTTTTAAAAACTGTTCCTAACCGACCCGGCTCATATCGTATGTATGATAAAAATGAAACTGTTATTTATGTCGGGAAAGCAAAAGATCTGAAAAAAAGACTGTCGCAGTATTTTTTAAAAGGTGTCGATTCGATAAAAACCAGAGCTCTGGTGTCACATATTGCTCACATAGAATTTACCGTTACTTTTTCAGAAACGGAAGCTTTAATTCTTGAAAATAATTTAATTAAGAAATATCAGCCGCGATATAACATCCTTTTACGTGATGATAAGTCGTATCCTTATATTCTTTTAACTAAAGATAAGCATCCCGGTCTTTTTTATCATCGGGGTGCAAAAAGAATTGTCGGTGATTATTTCGGTCCTTTTCCTGATTCAAGTGCTGTAAAGGAAAGTCTTCGTCTTTTACAGAAAATTTTTCCTATCAGGCAATGTGCCGACACGGTATATGCTCATCGTTCTCGTCCGTGTCTAATGGCACAATTAGGTAAGTGTCTTGCTCCTTGTGTTCCTATGGGAGAGAAAGGAGAAGAGAGCTATGCCAAACAGGTAGAGTTGGTGAAGTTATTCTTACGCGGACAAAATCAAGAATTATTAAATAATTTGACTGTACTTATGCAAAGCTTTTCTAAAAATCTTCAATTTGAAGAAGCTGCAAAATGTAGGGATCAACTTCTTGCTTTGCGTAGGGTTCAAGAAGCGCAATCCGTTTCAAGTGATATTAAATTTGATATTGATGTAATAGGACACGCTGTTCAGGACGGACTTGCTTGCGTACATGTGCTGTTTATAAGAAAGGGAAGAATTTTAGGAACACGTTCATATTATCCGAAACTTCCTCGGGAAGGTTCTCTTGATGAATTGATGATGTCTTTTTTAAGTCAATTTTATTTAAGTGAAAACCGTTCGGCTATGTTCCCTCAGGAAATAGTTATAGATGTTGCTGTGAATGAAATTGGCGTGCTGCAAAATGCAATAAATCAGGTATCAGGACGGGAGGTTAAATTTTTAATTAATGTGCGTGCAGAGAGGGCGAAATATCTGACTTTGGCAAAAGCAAACGCTAAAGCCTCTTTAACTTCGAAAATAGCATCTTCTCTTACTGCACAAGATCGCATAAACAGTTTAGAGAAAATCTTAAATATAAAAGATATACATCGAATGGAGTGTTTTGATATTTCACATACTCAAGGAGAATTAACTGTAGCTTCCTGCGTTGTCTTCGATAGAGAAGGTCCGGATACTTCAAGATACAGACGTTTTAATATTGAAGGTATAACTCCGGGGGATGATTTTGCAGCAATGCATCAGGTTTTAACCCGTCGTTTTAAAGATCCTGATCATTCTGAGATTCCTGATTTGGTGTTTATTGACGGAGGGCCGGGACAGTTAAAACAAGCAGAGGAAGTTTTAACTGAAAGCTTTTTACATGCAAAAAGTTCTTTACCGAAAATTGTTGCTGTTGCAAAGGGGGAAGGACGAAAAGAGGGCTTGGAGACGCTTATCATGGGGTTTACTCATGAGAGATATCATCTTGATTTAAGTGATCCGGCATTGCAGCTTATTTTGCATATCCGTGATGAATCCCATCGGTTTGCGATTACGGGGCATCGCGGAAGAAGATCAAAAGCACGGAGAACTTCAGCTCTTGAAGGAATTGAAGGAGTAGGAACCAAACGCAGGCAGGCTTTGCTGCAGCATCTGGGCGGGCGTCAGGAAGTAATGCGCGCAGGCGTTGATGAGCTTGCTAAAGTTCCTGGAATAAGCAAGGCATTGGCACAGAAAATATATGATGCTTTACATGCGATAGATTAATTATTTCTCTGCGGCATTTATTGTTCAATTAATTTTAAGGTAGCAAAAATAGGCAGGTGAGAAGAAAACTCCTGCCAAGGCATGTGACCGTGATTACCTTTTATAACGGTAATAGCGGTGGTTTTCCATACCTGTCCGCGATAGGTTAAGATGTGCGATAAATCAAGAGCAGGATTTAATGCAGGATAAGTGCGAAAATCTTCATTATTCTGAGAATCAACAAGGTTAAAATATCGTGAAAGCTCATAAAGGACAGGTCCGTTTGCCGTATCGTTGAAATTTCCGGTTAATATTTTTATTTTTAAATCTTTGTCGGTTATTGCATTGCTATTATCATACGGATTTTTTACAAAATCATTGATAGAACGTATTGCTGCGATTTTAGATTCAAGATCTTCATTATTTTCAAAAGCAGTATTTAAAAATAGAACAGGTGAGTCAAATTGAGGCAGTTTTACTTCAGCACAAAGTATTGGCGGCAGATGCTGGCTGACATCCTGATAATTAAGAGAAACGACGTTGTATATAGGGTAACGGCTGATGAGCCCTACAGAACAGTTTCCGGTATCGGTTTTATCAGATAAAACGTAAGAATAATTTATAAGGCGTGATAACTCTTTAACGGCTTCTGAAAAATATTCGGAAGTCATATTTTCAGAGCTTTCATTTAAAGCAATGACATCAGCATCAAGTAAATAAAGTCCTGAAGCAAGCGTTCCTATTTTATCGGCTTTAAGATTATCTATGGCATAGGTAACAATTTTTAATTCCGGAGCTGTGGATAAATCATATGTTTGATTGTAGTTAAAATATGTTTCTGCCGAAGCTGAAGCAATAAAGGTAAAAGCGCAAACACAAGCGGTATTACATATTCTGCAAAGCTTCGGCATCTTTTAAAATCCTCAATAACTGTATTTAATTATTAGATAATAAATACAATGTAATTGATTTTATTTCATTAAATAAACTAAGCAATATTAAGTTTTGCTTTAAGTTCTTGAATCATAGCGTCATATTCTGCCTGTTCAAGGTGTACCACCGGAACATCTTTATCCCATACGAAAGCCCCCCATTGAAGTCCGCCTTCATATTTAGGAACTATATGAACATGAAAATGCTTGACTAAATCGCCATATGCACCGAGATTGATTTTACCCGGTTTAAAAATTTCAGCTATAGCTTTACTTGCTTTTGCTAAATCGGCAAAAAAGCCGTTACGCTCTTCAGCAGGCATTTCATACATTTCGTCGTAGTGTTTTTTTGCAGCAAGAACACAGCGGCCTCTAAATTTTTGATCCTTCATTAAATATAAAATGCTGTGATCAAGCTCACCTACGCGAAACATTAAAGAATGAAGCTTCTCAGTTTCTTCACAGTACATGCATGGTTCGGACATTTTGTTTCTCCTTATTAAATTTGTTAAAAAGATTGTAATGAAACAGGCTTATAAAGCTGTGAGCGTGAGCAAAAAGCTTTAAAAAATAAATAAATATACAAGAAGTATAGTTTTGCTGTCAGTATAAGCTCACATATTAATGTAATGCACCTAAAAAATAATGTTAATTTAAAAAATTTTTTTCTTTAAAAGAAGCTGATTTATATCTTGTTTATTGATATGTTTGCCTATTGAAATAATCTTGTTTGATGAAAAAAGTTTAAAAAATTTGTTGACTCTTAGTAAAGTTCATATATAATAGTCTCCGCTTGATGTGATGCGGGAATAGCTCAGTTGGTAGAGCATAACCTTGCCATGGTTAGGGTCGCGAGTTCGAACCTCGTTTCCCGCTCCAAAGGGCGCGTTAGTAAAGCGGTTATACAGCGGATTGCAAATTCGTATAGTCCAGTTCGACTCTGGAACGCGCCTCCACAAACAAGCCGCCCGGGTGGTGAAATTGGTAGACACAAGGGACTTAAAATCCCTCGAACCTTAAAAGTTCGTACCGGTTCGACCCCGGTCCCGGGCACCAACTCTTCAATTTTTAATTCTTGTCATTTTTACCCGAAATTTACAGTCTAGGTAAAATCCCTTTTA
>NZ_GL831070.1 GCF_000188195.1 Succinatimonas hippei YIT 12066 | reverse complement strand
ACAACGAAGACACCTATACCGTATCGGGAGGCTTCAGACACAGCTTCTAACCAAATTTAAGCGTCAGACAAAAAGAGAAAAACCATGACTGACGCTTATCCGGGTTAAGGCCGCTAATTTCTCTATGTTTCATGAAAATTTGCCTCAGCGGCCTTATTTCTGTTAACTTTTATACAGTATTTTACTTTTGTGTAAAATCAGAATTTGATGCCAGTTCGTTTTTAAACTTCTCGACATTTATATGCTCATCTTGAGATGAAAGATCACATAAGTAACTTATGTTCTGAGAAGTTATACCAAGCAAAATTGTCTTATCCCCTACTTTTACTTTAGCTAAATAAGATCTTGGACCTACAGCAAGTCTTCCTATAACTTTCATATCAGAATCAAGATTTTTTATATACTTAGACTTTCGCAATAAAAACATCACGCCCCCTAAGATCACTAAAACCAAAAGAAGCATGATCCACATTTGAGTAAGACTTGACATAAAGATTCCTTATTTAAACCTGCACATCAAACATAAACATTATTGTGCACAAGCAAAAAATAGTTTTAACCATATATCTTTTAAATTTAATAAACAAAATAATCATTCTATGAGCTTTTGGCTTTTAAAACTTATTGAAGTACAATTCATTATACAAATCAAGCAAAGTAAGAATTTTGTATATGATCGACTATTCCAAACTGCCTTTAAGCATTACTTCATTTAGTGAGTTTGCTGCAAATTCGATGATCTACGTTGATAAAACGGATTTAGTGGCAAATCTTGCTCGTTTTAGAAATCCGTTTTTTTTATCACGTCCGCGCAGATTTGGTAAATCGACATTAGTAAGCACTTTTCATGAGCTTTTCTCAAACGGTCTTGATAAGTTTCAAGGTCTTAAAATTGTCACCGACAATTTATGGAATGATAAAACCTATAAAGTCGTTCATATCGATTTTTCCCAAATTAAAGAGAATAC
>NZ_GL831069.1 GCF_000188195.1 Succinatimonas hippei YIT 12066 | reverse complement strand
TGTGAACTCCATCAGTTTGATCGTTTTGCCATAATTCGACAGTCAATATCGTCTTGGAATCACTATCGGATTTATCAGTGCTTTTCTTGCTTCAACATATACGATTTTAAATAAAAAGTTTGTAATAAATTATGATGTAAAAACTTTACTTTTATATGAAATGCTAGGGTCTTCAATCTTTTTTATTTTCTGCACACCGTTTTACGTCAACATTTTTTCTTTTGATAAGTTAATCGGCACACCAAGCGATTATGTATATCTTCTTTTATTATCTTCAGTCTGCACTATAGGTCTTTATCTGCTGCAAATAAGTGTTGTAAAAGTAATTTCTGCATTTACCGTTAATTTAAGTTACAACCTTGAGCCGATTTATTCAATCATCCTTGCCATGATCATATTTAAAGAAGGACAAGAGCTTAATTTTTCTTTTTACATAGGCCTTATTCTCATTATTTTATCTGTAGCTTTGCAAACAATATCATCATTAAAAGCAAAAAAGCATAAGCCATTTTAAACATCTTTTTGGATAAAAAAAATAAAACCCGATAAGCAAATACCTATCGGGTTATATTCTTACTTATTAATTACGTTTAACCAATAAGCAGTTCATTCATGCATTTAACAAATGCACTAGGATCCTTTAAGGCTCCCTGATCGGCAAGCAAAGCTTGAGCGTAAATTAACTCTGCCCACTTGGCAAAACAGCTTTCGTCAATTTCCTCGGCCGCTTTTACAATCAACGGATGAGTAGGATTTATTTCAAGAATATATTTCTCTTCAGGGATCTGCTGTCCGGTAGCTTCAAGCAGACGTCTCATCTGGGCTGTAAGCATATGTCCCTGCTCTCCGACTACGCAGCTGGGTGAATCAACCAAACGTGAAGAAACTTTTACGTCAGAAACCTTATCACCTAAGACTTTCTTAATTCTCTCAATAATATCCTTATGCTCTTTTTCAGCTTCTTGGGTGCGCTTTTCCTCTTCTTTGTCAGCCAAATCACCAAGCTTCAAATCAGAAGCGGTAACAGCCACAAATTCCTTACCGTCAAACTCGGTTACATTACCCATGAGCCACTCGTCAATGCGATCCCACATGAGTAATACTTCAATACCTTTCTTCTTAAAAGTTTCAAGATAAGGTGAAGATGAAGCTGCCTGATAGCTTTCAGCGGTCAGATAGTAAATCTTGCTCTGCTCTTTAGGCATACGGGATATATAATCGGCAAGGCTTACATCCTGAACGCTGTTGTCATTATGGGTTGAAGCAAAGCGTAACAGTTTTAGGACAGCCTCACGATTAGAGTAATCCTCAACCGGACCTTCTTTTAAGACATTGCCAAACTGTGCGATGAATTTTGCGTATTTCTCTTTATCAGCAGAAAGCTTTTCAATCATGGACAGAGCACGTTTGGTCAAAGCTTTCTTAAGCTTACGGGTAACAGAGCTTTCCTGCAAGAGTTCACGTGATACGTTAAGCGGTAAAGAATTGGTATCCACTAAACCTTTAACAAAACGCAGGTAGTTAGGCAAGAATTGCTCAGCATCATCCATAATAAAGACACGCTGAACAAACAACTTCAAACCGTGCTTATTATCGCGGTTGAACAAATCCCATGGAGCAACTTGCGGGATAAACAGTAAAGAAGTATATTCAAGCTCTCCCTCGACGCGGTTATGAGACCACGTCATAGGATCCTGATAATCCTGACATAAGTGCTGATAGAAACTCTTGTACTCTTCGTCCTTAATCTCTTTTGCAGGACGAGTCCACAAAGCCTGAGCATTGTTTACTTGAACATACTCAAAGACCTTTTCTTTCTTTTCATCCTTGTTTTCTTCACCCTCTTTCGGAGCTTCAAACTTTTCTTCATAAAGCTCTACAGGAGTTGAAATATGATCGGAATACTTGGTAATTGCCTGACGCAAAGTCCAAGTATCAAGGAAATCTTTGGCATCATCCTTTAAATGTAAAATAACATCAGTTCCGCGCTGATCGCGTTTTATTGTCTCACTGGTATATGTACCCTCGCCGGTTGACTCCCAACGAACCCCCTCTTCGGCACCGACTTTTGCTGAGCGAGTTAAAACAGTTACCTTGTCAGCAACTATAAAAGCGGAGTAGAAACCTACACCGAATTGACCTATAAGCTGTGAATTTTTAACGGCATCATCAGACATACCGGCAATAAAAGCCTCGGTACCGGATTTGGCGATAGTACCTAAATTATCACAGGCTTCCTGCATGGTCATACCTAAACCATTATCAGAAATTGTTAAAGTATTGGTATCTTTATCAGCACGAATACGAATTCTTAAAACCGGATCATCCTTGGTCAACTCAGGATCGGTTAAGGCTAAAAAATGTAATTTATCAATTGCATCGGATGCGTTTGAAATAAGCTCACGAATAAAAACTTCTTTATTTGAATACAAAGAATTGGCTAATAATTTTAAAAGCTTATTAACTTCGGTCTGAAAGCCATGAACCTGTGCAGACATTTTGTAACTAATCTCCTTCAACTCATAAATACGAAGTAAATTCGTACACAAAGAGCTATATGGGGATTGGTGATAAAAAATTCAAGAAGATTACAAAAAAATCAGTAAGGTCGGCGGTGAGCAAGAGATGCGGCAATAGTCTGTTCGTCAATATTGTCGAGATCGCCGCCCAAAGGTACACCGCTTGCAAGCTTGCTTACAGAAATGTTATAGCGTTTTGCAAGAGCGGCAATGTATGAAGCAGTAGCATCACCTTCAACTGTAGGATTGGTAGCTAAAATAAGCTCTTTAACCTCACCTGCGGAAAGCCTTTTAATCAGAATATCAATACCAAGCTCTGTAGGACCGACTCCGTCAATTGGCGATAAATGTCCGTGCAGCACAAAATATTGTCCGAAATAATTACCTGACGACTCGACCGCAAGCAAATCGGAAGGAGTTTCAACTACGCATAACTGACCTGACTGCTTACGCTTAAAACTTGCGCAGATAGGACAAACTTCTTCTTCTGAATAATCGCGGCAATGAGAACATAAACCGATTTTTTCCACTGCTTCTTTTAAAGTATCAGCAAGCTGTACGGATTCTTCTCTTCTTCTATCCAAAAGGTGATAAGCGATACGTACAGCTGAGCGCGGACCGATCCCCGGCATAATCTGCAGAGATTTTATTAATTTTTCAAGAAGCGGTGACGCGCTCATAAAAACTTCCTTATCTGATTAAAAAGGCATCTTCATGCCGGGAGGAAGCTGCATGCCGCCGGTTACAGCCTGCATTTTTTCTTTAGTTGCATCTTCAAGACGACGGGCTGCATCATTAAAAGCAGCAGCAATTAAATCTTCACAAATTTCCTTGTCGTCACTAAAAACGGAATCGTCAATCTCAACACGACGAACTTGATGAGAGCCGTTAACGGTTACTTTAACCAGTCCGGCTCCGGCCTCGCCTGTGACCTCTAAAGCTGCAATTTCTTCCTGGGCTTTTTTAAGACGTTCCTGAAGCATCTGAGCCTGCTTCATCATGTTTCCCATATTGAACATGTGTTAAAAATCTCCGAACAGTTAATACATTAAGTTAAAACCAAGCAGCAGAAAACAAAATTAAGCACGCGCAGCTAAACGCTGATTTGCGGCATTGATAATTTCCTGAACTTTTTCATGATCGATTCGGCGTAACGGAATAAAAGGAGAAGGCTCCCCGTCTACTTCAAGAATACGACGTTCAAGCAAATGAACATCAAGCCAACGTCCGTTTTTATATCCGGTTTTGTGCATAACGCCGGTTTTATCAAAACCGAGTTTGCGATGCAAAGACTCGCTGCGAGGATTACCTTCGGTAACAGAAGAGTACACATTATATACGCCTTGAAGTCTTAAAATATCAATTAAAACTTCCATCATGACAAAACCGTAACCGTGTCCGCGCTGACTTAAATCAATAAAAGCGCGAAGCTCAGCATTCCATGACATTGCCGGCTGCTCAAGATTACGATGAGCATAAGCAAAACCGACAACATTTTTGTTATCTTCAACAACTAAAAAAGGATAAGAACGTGAAATCGCATCGATTTTTGCAATACTCTCAGCCAAAGAAGGTACTTCATATGCCAAAGTAATCGGCGTATCGATATACTGTTTGCTGATTTCAATCAAAGCGGCAGCATCATCAGCTGTTGCTAAACGGATAGTAGCCATTGAGAACTCCGAACTCACAAAATTTTTTAAAATGTTAAAAGAAGGAGTTTTTTCTTTCAAGTACCAAAGCCAAAACAAATGAATTTTTTAAGAACTAAACGCTTCTTTTTCATTTACAAGATGAATATTTTCAAGTTTCTCATAAGAAATAGTTTTATCAATAATACTCTTTATAAGCAGATCAAGTTCTTTACCCTCTGAATAATCGGCTGCAGCAAAAAATCTGATGCGATTATCCTTAAGCATGCGATATACCTTAGCACGATTATTGTTAGCAGGATTATAAACACCAATAGCGTGTCCACCGTATACATTAACTAGTTTCATGCAGGGAATATCTGTTGCACTGTCACCTATATAAACTATATTTCTAAACGGAACTCGAAATTCCGAAACCGGGAAATAATCATTTATCCCCTGATCGTTAACATCAAGCATGCCCTTTTCTATGCGAAACAAAAATTGGGTTTTATTGGTATAGTTGACGGCTTGTGCAGGCCATACGGCAACTCCGCTTTTGTCATATAAAAATGAACTTGCGTATACTCCAGAAAACACTCCGCGCTTTGCTATCGATGTCCCCTCAATCATTTCTTTTAATCCGGATGAAATAATATAATGTTCAACGATTACTCCGTGAGCCTTTCCGTATTCGTTTATTCTGTCAAACCATGTTTCCACACCATTAAATAATCTTACCTGCGAACCGTACTCTTCAAGAACTTCTCTTGTAATATATTGCTTGCCGTAAGCACGATTTAACATTAAATACATATATGCAAGGTTTGCGTCCATCCCGTTTTTCATCGCCAAATCATTAGACACTTGCCAAAAGTCTTCAACATTACTGCCCATCGCCTGAATGTAACCCTGAGCCTGCATATCATCAGGTGACAAAGTTTTATCAAAATCGTAACAAATTGCTAAAACAGGATCTTTTTCTTTTACCTTACGAACAAAGTTATATTCCATAGCACTACCCTTTAAATCCTATTCTTTGATTATATCTAGGGAAAAGCTAAGAAATATACAAAAAAGCTTAATTTGCGCCCAAAAAATACATTTTTTGAAACTACTACACAAAATTTAGATCTACAATCTAAAAATTCATCAGTTAACTTGTTTTACGGCTGCTACTTCCCGCATCGGCTTCTGCTTGTCGCTTGCGTTTTCATTAACGATGACAATTGCAAGTGTTATTACTTCCTTATCGGTAAGTCTTATGCCGTACCTCTTTTCCTTAATTTGCGCTTTGGCTTCCTCAAGCTTATCTTTTACGCTGTCAGCCTTGCCTATGACCTTAAATTCACAGATATAAAGCCTGTCCTCATCCTCAAAACATAAGTCGCTTCTGCCTAAAGCCGTCTGATACTCCGTATAGGTGTTATACCCCAGTATCTGCAGCATCACCTTATATACGTCCCGAAATGCGTATTCTTTAAAACTTACTACACTTTCATAGGAAAACTCGTTTAAGATTTTGTTGAATTCTTCCTTTAAGGCTGTATAGTCTTTATTGTTTAAAGCTGCAGAGATTTTATCTTTATAAACATCATTAACGGCAATAGCATCTTTATTGGTAAGCTTCTCTATTACCAATTCGGCAAAAGCCTTTTTTACTTCCTGATTGGGAAGACCTACGAATAAAAAGTCAGGCTCGGTTTTTTTAATCGTAAAATATCCCGCCTGATACAAAATAGCAAAGAACGGGAAATTCTCATCTTCAATATCGGTTAACGTAGGAGACAAAGCTGCAGTATTGGTTCTTTTAACAAACTCAAGATTTAAATAGTCTACAAGCTCGGTCTTCTTTACTTTTTTATCAATAAAAGTATTTAAATAATTTACTAAAAGTGACGGCTTGGCCCCTCCCGTGTCAAGCCAATACGGCAAAAAACCTTCCTGCGGCTTTTTTAAAAAGTTTAATATCGACCACGGATTATAGACGTGGTGTCTGCATCTGCGGTCAAAGGAATAACCGTCATAATTTAATTTAAGCGCAGCAATTAATGAATCATAGGTATATTTATCTTCACCTAAATCCTGATTAAGCTCCGTTACTGCATTTTCAAGATAATCTTTAAAGTAGTGTTCAAGCTCT
>NZ_GL831068.1:29091-31527 GCF_000188195.1 Succinatimonas hippei YIT 12066 | reverse complement strand
GGCAAGGGCAATAAAAATATCACGCAATTAAACTAAATTTTAATATCCGGCCGCTAAGCCGTCGCCGCGCGGATCGGTCCCTCCTTGCATAACGCCGGTTTTAGGATCAATTTTAATTGCTCCGGCATGTCCCATGGTGTCGGTATAAGCATCAACAACCTCTACGGGATGACCGCGTGCCGCCAATTCCTCAATAACATTTTTAGGAATACGGTTTTCAAGCTTTAAGTTATTGGAGGCTTTACCCCAGGTTCTGCCATAAAGCCAGCGGGGAGCGTCAATAGCCTCTTGCGGCGTCATATTAAAATCTACCATGCGTGTAATAATCGCGGCTTGGGTTTGCGGTTGCCCTTCTCCTCCCATGGTTCCGTAAAGAATATAGGGTTTGCCGTTTTCGGTTAAGAGTGCCGGATTTAAGGTATGGAAGGTACGCTTATGCGGCATCAGGGCATTAACGTGATTCAGATCCAGTGAGAAGAATGAACCGCGATTTTGCAGTAGAATGCCGGTACCTTCAGGAATTATTCCGGAACCAAAATCATGGTAAATACTCTGGATTAAAGAGACGGCGTTGCCGTAGCGGTCAACCGTACCCAGCCAAATTGTATCTCCTTTAGGATCAAGCGCTTAAACTTTGGCTGCTGCTTTATTCATATCAATAAGTTCAGCCTGATAGGCTCCGCGCTCTTTTGAAAGCAGATAGTCAAGCGGAATATGTACGAATTCAGGATCGGACAGGTACTTATCGCGATCGGCAAAAGCTTGTTTGGTTGCTTCGATAATAAGATGATAATAATCGGCAGTACCGTTGCCGACTGCTTTTAAATCAAAGTTATTAAGAATGTTTAAGATTTCAAGCGAAGCAAATCCTTGTGTGTTCGGCGGAAAATTGTAGGCTGTATAGTTGCGGTACTTAACGCTTATCGGCTCCACCAGGTCTGCAGTATGGTTTTTAAAGTCATTTAAAGTAAGAATACCGCCGTTTTTCTTCATGTCTTTGACAATTTTCTGTGCAATTGAGCCACGGTAAAACTCATCAGCACCGTTTTTGGCTATTAGAGCCAAAGACTTACCGAGATCCGGCTGTTTTAGAATTTCACCAACGGTGTAAGGAGATCCGTCAGGCTTTAAAAAAACTTTCTTAAATTCAGAAAAGCGCTGCAGATTATGGAATTCTTTGTCTTTAGTGTCTGTATCAATTGCACTCCACATGGCAAGAGAACTGCTTACTGGAAAGCCGTTAGTCGCTAAATCTATAGGAGTGCTGAACAGATCTGCCCATTTGTAGTCAGAATCAAGATTTTTTTTAGCATATTTGAATGCTTTGTCCCATCCGGAAACTACACCGGGGACGGTATTGGCGGCAAGATAACCGCGTGAGGGAATTTTATCAAGGCCTTTTCCCTTGTAAAGTTTAATCGTAGCTTTTTCACCGGCTCTGCCGCTGGCATTAATAGCAACAACCTTGTTATCTTTGGCATTGTAGATAAGCCAAAAATTATCGCCGCCTAATGTACACATCTGAGGATAAACTACGGTTAAAGTTGCGGCAGCAGCAATTGCTGCGTCAACGGCGGTTCCTCCACTGCGTAAGATGTCAAGACCTGCCTGGGTAGCCAGATAGTGAGGAGAGGTAACCATGCCGTTTAATGCTAAAGGATTTTGCTGCTGTGATTTAGTAAGATGACTTTCATAACCAACAAGGTTTGCATTTTCAGCATAAGCTGAGTTGACGCATACTGCTAAAAAACAGGCACTTAAAATTAAAGATAATTTCCGCATAATTTTTTCCAAAATTTTTGAGTGAAAAGATCTGACAGCTGTCATTAAAAATTTTAAGCAATAAATGAGTCGGACTCGGTCAAGACACGATAATGAAGCATAAATTGCTTGGAATTAAGCGCTTTGCACTTTTAGGACAGGCGGATTTCACCTTTTTTGATCTAAAAAGATCAGCAGCTAAAACCCTTCTTTTAGGGAGAAAAATATCGCGAGGAGAAACTCAGTTTTTGATCCGGCGTTCTCTGCCGGCCAATATATTGCCGGATCCCAGATATGGGAGTACCTCCGCAGGATGAAGCAAAAAAAGATAGCGACCTGAATGCGTTACTCCACAACTTAGATCTAACGGTAGGATACTTACGTTTACGGATGATCATGGAAAATGTCCTTTTAAACTTAAATACGAGGATTGAAATCACAAGTTGCAGTGGGTAAAGATTCACTGGAGAAACATGGTTTTTTTTCACCGCGAAATTCAATCAGCCCGGCATTAACTTGCGGACATACTGCTGCAAAGATTGTTTTGAGCTCATTGATAATTCGGGCTGTAAAAACTTTTCTGCGGTATTTAGCTGTAATTACTTGATTTATGTATGGATTATAAGCTGGACAACGGATATGATAAGTGAAGTTTTTTATTTATAAACAATAAGA
>NZ_GL831068.1:10170-29031 GCF_000188195.1 Succinatimonas hippei YIT 12066 | reverse complement strand
TAGTTTATGGATGCCGGAAATAATGCATATTGCCTTTAAGTATAAACTGCGTCCTGACAGGAAGCAGAAGCAGGCAATGCGCAGGTGCTATTCAAGTGTATTAAGTGCGGCTATGAGGCAAATGCCGATCACAATGCCGTATAAAACATATTAATAAGGGCAGGATTGCCCGGATGGTCTGTAAAGCTAACTTTAATAGAGGTCGGCAGCAGGAACCAGCCTAGGCTAAACGACAATAGCAGTATTGTTGTTTAGCGGTAGGATCTTAGACCTTTAGACCGAGGAGGACGTCAAGCAGAATATAAGTCATAAAAAAACTTAAAAACGTATTTTAGGCTTTGATTTCACAGCTTTTAAGGTAAAATAGCGGCGTTTTCATTCCTTTTAAAATTTCATTATGCAGATAAATAAGGTTTATTTAGCTCCTATGGAGGGAGTTGCAGATCCTCCTTTACGTAAAGTTTTGACTGCTCACGGTAATTATGATGAATGTTTTTCTGAGTTTATTCGTGTTACCGATGTTGTGCTGCCATATAAAACTTTAGAACGTGAGGTCCCTGAACTTAAGGAGAATAATGCGCGTACTGCAAGCGGAACCTTAGTGAGAGTTCAGCTTTTAGGAGATAATCCTCAAACTATTGCAGCTACTGCAGTTCGTGCCGTTAAACTCGGGGCTAAAAGCATTGATATTAATTTCGGCTGTCCTTCGCGCTTTGTTCATCACGGCGGGGCGATGCTTTTAAAAGAGCCTGATTTGATGCATGAAATTGTGTCGACGGTACGTGATGCGCTTTTACCGGAGATATTCTTATCCGTAAAGGTGCGAACCGGATTTTTAAGCAAAGAAGAAGCTCCGGAAATTGTTTCTGCTATTGCCGTTGACGGTGTCGATGAAATCATTATGCATGCCAGAACCCGTAAGGATTTGTATTCAGAAGCTGCGCTTGACTGGTCGGTTATCGGCAGGGTAAGAGAATATGCTCACGGTATTCCAATGGTTGCAAACGGTGATATTTTGTCTTTTGAGGATGGACAACAGTGTTCTGAAGCGGCAAAAACCGATCGCTTAATGGTAGGACGCGGCGCTCTGTCAATTCCCAATGCAGGAGCTGTGTTAAAAGACGGAGCTGAGCCTTACACAACTTCTGAGGTACTAAAAGTAGTTGATGAGTTTATACAGGAGCTGATTAGTCGACGATTCCAGGAAAAGTCGGTTTTAGACAGAGCCAAGCAGTTTTTGGGTTTTGCCAGGCGTACGGATAAAAAGTTAGTGGAGTTTTTTAAACTTTTTTGTCGTGAAAATTCGGTGGATAAGGCAAGAAAACTAATTGAAACTTCTATAAGTCAGGACGAAAACTAAAAAACCGTTCCTGTTTTTACAGGAACGGCAGAAATAACCCTTATCTTTTCTTAGGGAAAATAAAACTGGCGATAATGCCTAAAGATAAAATTACGGCAATTACGGCAAGTGAGGTATAGACACTGATGTCTAAACCGAAACCGAAAAGATGCAAGCTTGCCGAAGCTCCTAACTTAAAGGCAATGAAAAAGAGCAGTACTGTAACGGCTTTTTCAAGATGCACCAGGTATTGACGCATGGCATCAAGCACAAAATACATGGAGCGCAAGCCCAGAACGGCAAAAATCATTGCAGAATAAACGATTAAAGGCTCTCGGCTGACAGCAATAACAGCCGGCACAGAGTCAAAAGCGAACATTACGTCGGTGGTTTCGATGACAGCAAGGCATAAAAACAGCGGTGTTGCAAACCACGGACCGGAACGTTTTAACACGATAGTCTTGTTTTCAGGCTTTTCAAGCTCTTTTTCAACTTCTTCTTTTCTTAAAAAGAAGTTATGTCCGACGATGCGCGGAAATACCGGGATAAATAAACGTACGGTTTTGTACGCAAGGTGAGAGGAAAAGTCCTTGTTTTCTTCTGCATCATCATGCTTTTTGAGCATCATGAATCCCGAAGCTGCAACCATCAGGGCAAAAATGATTTCGACGACAGGACCCATTGCAAAGAGGGTGGATCCGATTACGACGAAGACCATACGGAAAACCACGGCTCCCAATACACCCCAATATAAGACACGATGGCAGTATTTTTCCGGAACTTTAAACCAGGCAAAAATCGCCATCATTACAAACAGGTTGTCAACAGAGAGAGCCTGTTCGAAAAGATAGCCGGCAAGGTATAAGGATGCTACTTCTCCGTTAAAATGGAAGTACAAGAATCCGGCAAAACCTAGGCCTATTGAGATCCAGAACAAAGTCCATGCTACGGCCTGTTTTAAAGCAATAGGTTTATCTGAGCGGTGTGCCCACATATCAATACCCATAGCGATAATTGCAAGGGCAACGAAGATAACTACTGTTTCGGTTTCAAGACCAATATGGGTATTAAGGTAAGGATCGGTTGTCATAGCTCTTTATTACTTTATCATATTCATAATATAACGGGCTGTGGCATCAGGAAGCGGGGAAGCATCAAAGCAGCTTACGGTTCCTTTATGACAGGTCGGGCCGTCGGGACGGACTAAGATTAATAAAGTATCTTTGTCACAATCGGTGGTAATGGCGCGCAGATGCAGAAAGTTGCCGCTTTCCTCGCCTTTTGTCCATAACTTTTGACGATCACGGCTGTAGAAAGTTACAAAGCGCCCCGTAATGGTTTTTTGCAGGGCTTCTTTATTCATATAGCCGACCATAAGAACTTGTCCGGTTTGGGCATTTTGAATAACGGCAGGGATTAAGCCGTTGCCTTTTTCAAAATCAAGTTCGTCAATGCTCTCAAAGCCATAGCAATAATCGAGCACGGGTTTAGGGGTTATCACGGATTGTTACTCCTTTTTTTCTTAAGAAATTTTTAAGTTCGCCGATCTCAATGATCTTTTTATGGAAAACGGAAGCAGCTAATGCTCCGTCTACATCGCATTCGTTAAAAGCATCATAAAAATGTTCCATTGTTCCGGCACCGCCTGAGGCTATGAGAGGAACCTTGCAGATTTTTCGGACTGCTTGTAATTGTTTTAAATCATAGCCGTTACGCATGCCGTCCTGGTTCATCATATTAAGCACTATTTCACCGGCACCGCGTTTCTGAACTTCTTTGACCCAGTCTAGCGTCTGCCACTTTGTAGTAACAGTACTTTCGGTTTTGCCCGTGTATTGTTTAACCTGATAGGTATTTGAGACTTCATCGTAATAAGTGTCGATTCCGACAACAACGCATTGTACGCCGAAGCGATCGGCAAGGCGCGTAATTAATGAAGGATCGGCAAGTGCCGGACTGTTAATGGAAATTTTGTCAGCACCGTAAGCTAAAATCTGCTGTGCGTCTTCTTCGGTTTTAATTCCTCCGGCTACGGCAAACGGAATATTTATAACTTCAGCAATTTTTGCTACCCATGATTTATCAACGCGGCGGCGGTCGGCTGAAGCGGTGATGTCATAAAAAACGAGTTCGTCTGCGCCTTCGTCGGCATAGCGTTTGGCTAAATCAACAATAGACCCCATGACTTCGTGATTTTTAAACTGCACGCCTTTAACAACGACCCCGTCTCTGACGTCAAGACACGGAATTATGCGTTTTGCCAGCATTTTATTGCCTCACTGACGGTAAAACGTCCTTCTAAAAGAGAACGACCCAATACTACGGAAGTTGCTCCTGATTTTGCAACTGCTTTAATGTCATCAAGCGATGAAATTCCGCCTGAAGCAATAATGTCCAATTGCGGAAATTGTGCTGCAAGTTTGGCGTAAAGATGGTTGTTTGCGCCTTTCATCATTCCGTCTTTACTGATATCGGTAACTAAGACATGCTTAAGACCTGAACTTAAATACCTTGATATAGCTGTTTCAAGTTTTAAATCTGAAGTTTGCAGCCAGCCGTGGGTGGCAACATAGGCAATACTATCAATGATGCGTACATCGAAAGCTAAAGTAATGTGTTCACTGCCGAAGCGGCGCATCCATCCGCGTACCAGCTCAGGCTCTTTTACGGCAACCGAGCCGATGACAACGCGCTCCACTCCGCTGTCAAGCAGGTTTTTTACGTCACTTGCAGATCGGATCCCACCGCCGGTCTGAATAGGAATAGGGGAAGCTTTGACAATACGTCCTATTGCCGCTCTTTGTCTTTTAGCAGGATTTTTAGCTCCGTCCAAATCAACTATGTGCGCCATTTGGGCACCTTGATTGGCCGCCTGCAGAATACGAGAAATCGGATCGAAATTAAAAACGGTTTTTTGACTAAAGTCACCTTGCTTTAAGCGAACCACCTGGCCGCCTTGCAGATCTATTGCAGGAATGATCACGCTGTTTTCCTAAAGTTTAATGAAATTGTTCAAAAGCATGGCACCTACCGATCCTGATTTTTCAGGATGGAATTGCACGCCCATAAAATTATCGCGGCATAAAGCGGCGGTAAATTTCACTCCGTATTCACAAGTACCTATAGTGTAATCTCCGACATCCATGGCAAAGGAGTGTACGAAATAGAAATAGGCGTCTTGTTTTATTCCTTTAAATAAAGGATGATCGCTGTGGCTGACAGTATTCCAGCCCATATGCGGCAAAATTATATCGTCGCCGTGAAGCTGTCTTACTTTTCCCGAAACAATGTTTAAAGTTTTGATTTCTTCAAGATCCGAGTTTAAAGGAACTTCTGCCGATGCCGCGCCTAAAACCTGCATGCCAAGGCATATGCCTAAAAGCGGTTTTTTAGTATTTAAAATAAAATCATAAAGAAAACCGTCGTTAATTCCGGACATAACCGCAGAAGCTGTTCCCACTCCGGGGAGAATGAGTTTATCCGCTTTATTTAAAATATCAGTTTCGGAGGTAATTATCGGCTCAACGTCAAGACGTTTTAAAGCCTGTACCACTGAATTTAAATTAGCGGATTTGGTATCAATGATGCAAAGTTTCATCACAAAGTTCCTTTTGAAGAAGGAAGATCGGTACCGCTTACGGTTATTGCCTGACGCAAAGCCCGTCCGAAAGCTTTGAACAGGGCTTCAATCTGATGATGGCAGTTACCGTTAGAGACTTTCATATGCAGCGTAAGCCCTAAAGCGACGGCAAGTGACTCAAAAAAGTGCGGAACCATTTGGACGGGCATGGCTCCGGCTTTTTCTTCACTGAAAATTCCGTCAAGTCTGAAATTACAGTGAGGTCTGCCTGATATATCAAGGGCAACCGTTACACCGTCATCATTTAATTTATCAGCAAAAACATGAGCATAAACTTCATCCATCGGCAGTACGAATCCGAAACGTCCGATACCGCGTTTATCTAAAAGAGCTTCTTTTATTGCAGTACCTAGGGCAATGCCGGTATCTTCAATGGAATGGTGCTCATCGACAAATAAGTCGCCTGTGACTTTAACATCCATATTAAATCCGCCGTGAGTGGCAATTTGATCAAGCATATGATCAAAAAATCCCATACCGGTGTCGATTTTGGATGTACCGTGATGATCAAGATCAACCGTAATATCAATCTTTGTTTCTTTAGTATGGCGGCTTACCGTTGCAATGCGATGTCTTATGGTTAGGTCGTCAGCAATTTTGTCCCAAGGCATGGAATCTTCGTGATAGAGAATACTCTGTATTCCCATATTCTCACCCATCTGCAGATCAGTGCTGCGATCTCCGATAAAGTAAGAATGAGCTCTGTCCCAAGATGTATCTTTTAAATAAGCCATGACAAGACCGAGTTTAGGTTTACGGCAGTCACAGTTATCTTTTTCAAAATGCGGACAAATAAGTACTTGCTCAAAGGTAATACCCTGACTTTTTAAAGTATTCAGGATAAACTCGTGCGGTTTGGTAAACGTTTCAAGCGGAAAGGATGAAGTGCCCAAGCCGTCTTGATTGGATACCATGACGAAAGTAAACCCCGCATTTTTTAAGCGGGTTAAAGCCGGAATAACATTGGGAGCAAAAGATATTTTTTCAAGGCTGTCGACTTGAAAATCATTCGGTTCTCTGACTAATGTTCCGTCTCTATCGATAAATAAATACTTTTTCATCTTAGATACATTTTTATACTGCAGCAAGAACGCTTAAAACACGCATTAATTCGTCAAGCTCTTCATCCGAACCGATTGAAATACGCACGCAGTCTTTAAGACCGGGCTTGGTTTCAAAAGAACGAAGAATAATGCCTTTTTGTGCTACCGCATTGAAAATTTCCGGTCCGTTTTTGAATTTAACAAGCAGGAAATTAGCTTCAGACGGGAACACTTTGCTGACAATTGGTAAAGACAATAAAGCGCTTTCTAAAATAGCACGGCGTTTTAAAGCCAAAGAAACGCGGATCCTCATCAAATCTTTACCGCCAGAGGCAAGTGCCTGCTTGGCCACTTGGGCTACCGGATCCGGAATAGGATAAGGATCGATGACCTTGGTTAAAAGAGCAATTACTTCTTTATTTGCCAAGGTAAACCCGCAGCGGATGCCGGCTAAGGCAAAGGCTTTTGATAAAGTACGAAGTACTATAAGGTTCGGATGATCTTTTATTAAATCAACAACGGTATTTTTAGCTGAAAATTCAATATAAGCTTCATCCATGACAATAAATGTTTCAGGTAAAGCTTCAAGCAGCTTTAAAAGCTCGTCTTTGCTGAAAATAATGCCCAAGGGATTTGCCGGACTGTCGATAAATACTGCTTTAACTTTAAACGGAGCTTTTTCTACTGCATCAAGAACAGCTTTGGCATCTAACGTAAAATCATCATTACGTACAGCGTAAGCTACTTTAGCATCGTTGGTTTGGGCGGCGATTTCATACATTCCGTATGTAGGAGGAGCGATAACAATACCGTCTTGATCTTTTTCACAGAATGTACGGATGATAAGACCGATGCCTTCATCTGAGCCGCGGGTTACGAGTACGTTTTCAGGACGCAGATCTGTGTAATCGGCGTATGCTGTCACTACCTCCTGCGGTTGACAATCCGGATAGCGGTTTAAGGTTGTAGAATTGAAGAAGTACAACTCGCTTTTTGGCGACTCATTTGCATTTAAAAAAGTATGGCCGTGACCGCCGATGCGTCGTGCCGACTGATAAGGTACAAGCTTTTGAACGTGTTTGGCTGCAAGTTTCTCAATATCCATACTTTTCTCCTAAATTGTTCCTTTGGCTGCTTTTACGCGAATAGCGGCGGCATTCTTATGAGCATCAAGACCTTCGGCTGCTGCTAACGCTTCAACAGTTGCGGCAATACCGATTATTCCCTTTTTGGAAGCGTGGGATACGGTAAAGCGGCGTCTGAAATCATCGGTGCCGAGAGCTGAAGCGGTACGGGCATAGCCGTAGGTGGGCAGAGTATGATTGGTACCTGAGGCGTAATCACCTAAAGATTCGGGTGTGTAAGCTCCGAGGAAAATAGATCCTGCATTACGCAGCTTGGGCAACAGTGTCTTAGGCTTTTGTGTCTGAACAATAAGATGTTCAGGAGCATATTTGCAGGAAATTTCAGCACATTCGTCTAAATCTTTGCAAATGATTGCCGTACTCTTTGATAACGCTTTTTGAGCAATTTCTTTACGCGGCAGGACTTGAAGCTGTCTGTCAACTGCAGCAAGAGAATCTCTTATTTGTTTTTCCGACGGACTTAATAAGATAACTTGAGAATCAGGACCGTGCTCGGCTTGTGATAATAAGTCGGCGGCGATTAACTCAGGATTGGCTTTGTCGTCGGCAATTACCAAAACTTCAGAAGGACCTGCAGGCATTTCAATGGCTGCACCGTTAGGATCTTCGCTTACCATGCGTTTTGCCATGGTAACGAATTGATTGCCCGGACCGAAAATTTTAAGTACTTTAGGAACTGATTGGGTTCCGTAAGCCATAGCTGCGATAGCTTGTGCTCCTCCAATGCGGAAAATACGTTTAACTCCGGCTTTGTGTGCGGCGTAAACGATAGCATCCGAAACGGGAGGCGGAGAACATAAGATGATTTCATCGCATCCTGCAATCTTTGCGGGAACGGCGAGCATCAAAGCAGTTGAAACCAAAGGTGCACTTCCTCCGGGTACGTAAAGACCTACAGACTCAATCGGATGAGTTGCGGTCATGCAGGTGATCCCCGGGAAAGTTTCAAGCTTTACGTGACAGGGCTTTTGCGCAGCATGAAAAGCTTTAATATTGGCAAGAGCGAGATTAATGGCTTTTTTAAGTTTAGCGCTTACGCGATCGCAAGCTTGCTTGATTTCATCTTTGGTAAATTCAAGATCGTTGCCTTCATATTTATCAAGCTCTTTTGAATATCGGAGTAAAGCTGTGTCCCCGTCTTTTTTTATATTGTCAATAATCGAGCGGACAATCTCAGCGACTTTTGCGCTGTCGTTTTGCGCCGGTCTTGTTAAAGCGGCAACGCGTTCGGCATTATTTAATTTATCCCAGAATTTTATATCCATTTTGAACCTTCTAATTAATCAAGCATTTTTTCTATAGGTACTACCAGGATAGAGGAAGCTCCGAGTGCCTTTAATTGCTCCATCGTTTCCCAGAAAAGTTTTTCTCGGGATACGACATGCAGTGCTACGCGATCGGTTTCTCCTTCAAGCTCTATAATTGAAGGGTTTTCGGCTCCCGGCAAAATTGCCTTTATTTGCTGCAGCATTGCTTTGGGCGCATTCATCATGATGTACTTGCTTTCGCGGGCAGCCATGACGCCTTTAAGACGGGGGATAATCAAATCAGCAATAGCTTGCTTTTCAGGGAATAAGTCCTGATCACGGCCGATTAATACGGCTTTTGACTCATAGATGGTGTCAACTTCACGCAAACCGTTAGCTTGCAGGGTAGCTCCGGTGCAGACCAAATCGCAAATAGCATCGGCAAGTCCGGCGCGCGGTGCAACTTCAACGCTGCCGGTCAAAAGAACCGGCTTGAAGTTTATGCCTTGTTCACTTAATTTTCTTTTTAATAAAAAAGGATAGGTAGTTGCAATTTTGCAGCCTTCCAAATCGGCAAGGCCGTGCCATTCTTTTTCTTGAGGAATTGCAACGGATAAACGGCAGTCGCCGTAATTTAATTTCATGACTTCACGAAAGCCGGTCGGCATGCCGTCTACTTTACGCTGCATCATGGTTTCTTCAAGAACGTTTTGTCCGACGATACCCCAGTCAACCACATGATCCATTACAAGACCCGGAATGTCGTCATCACGTACGCGCAAAATGTCAATCGGCAGATTCTCAACATGAGCAAGTAAATGATCGCGGCTTTCGTTAATTTTTATTCCACAGTTTTTAAACAGCTTTTCGGTATCGTCGGTTAAACGACCTGATTTTTGAATCGCAATTCTAAGGCGTGAACGGCTGGCGTCATTGTTAACCATGCTCATAATTTCCTCTTTAATTTTCTGCCTATACTATTAAAGTTTTACTGAATCTATCATTATATAGTGAAGTCCGTATTTGTTCATACTTGCGGTGCATTTTGATGCAAAAAATCTTAGTCTGGAAAAAAGAAGATAAGGTATCTTATTTATTTTGAAGAGTTTTTTAAGCAGCGCTTAATTTTTAGAGTAAATTACTTATTTTGTTCAATTATTTGCGATAATTAAAAGGATTGAAATAAGGCCCAAAAGTTAAAAATGATTGTTGTTTTGCCGCAGATAAAAATTTTATGCAAAAGAAGTCTGTGCTATTGCGCTGCGGTCTTATGTGCTTTGTTTTTATGTTCTTGCGGTTCAAATGACGAACTTATCGAACAAAAACCCGATGATACGGTGTACGTAACATTTAAAGTAGAAGGGTTGAATCAGCAGCTTCATGACAATGTGCAGGCTTTTTTAAATACCATGCCTGCAATTGCTAAAGAACGGGTTTTTCTTTTTAATCGCGAAATTAGGGAAAATACGCAAAAAGCACTGCGCGCATTCGGCTATTACCACCCTGAGATTAAAGTTGAGTTGCCAAAAAGGGACGATCCTAACGCCACTGAAGTTGTTGTAAGCGTGGATGCCGGCAAACCTTTGTTTATACGTAATTGCAATGTTGAAATTTTAGGTGAAGGCGCTGACTATAAAGTATTTTCCGATTTGCTGTCTAACAGCTCGATTAAGTCTTATACGCTGCTTGATCATGGGGCTTATGAAAAATTAAAGTCGGATCTGCGTTCTAAAGCTTTATCTTTAGGCTTTTTTGACGTGGAACTTTTGTCTTCGCGCATTATGGTTTATACCGAAGAGAATTTTGCCGATATTGAGCTTCTTATTGATACGGGCAAGAGGTATTCTTTCGGCAAATTCATTACTGATGAAACAACTGATGAATTATTAAAACCTGTTGAGTCATTGATGACTTTAAACGAAGGCAAGCCTTTTTCAACTAAGGAAATCAGTGATTATCAATCAAGTCTTACCCGGACTAATTTCTATCGCTCGATAGACATTACTCCGCAGATGGAAGCTATTGAAGATTATAAAGTTCCGCTTAAGGTTCATCTTGAAAGACGCAGTAATAATCTGATGCGCGTCGGTGCCGGTTTTTCAACCGATGAAGGTCCGCGTATGCTGTTTGAATGGGATAAACCGCTTTTAAACAGCAGCGGACACTCTTTGTCTTCATATGCTAAATTATCGCAGGTTACGCAAAATGCTCAGGTAGTTTATAAGATACCGCGTAAAAATCCGAATCTTGATTATTACTATATAAGTGCATCGCAGACCCATACCGATTTAAATGATACGCTATCAGATCGTTCGCACTTGAGTTTCCATTATGTGGCTAACGATACCGGAGTTTGGCGTCGTGATTACTCTATAAGAGCAGAATACGAAGATTATACGCAGGGATCTGAAAAAGGATACGGCTGGAATTTAATGCCGGCATTGCAGCTGTCCCGCCGTGAAAGTTCAGGCGGTTTCGATCCGCGTTACGGCTATTCTTTAAATCTTGATCTTACAGGAGCCACTTCGGGAATATCCGATTACTCTTTCTTTAGAGCGCTAGCCACTTTCAAAGCTGTTGTCTCTCCTACCGAAAATACGCGTTTGGTAATGCGTTTGCAGCAAGGTGGTATTTTCGGTCCTGACAGCGAAACATTACCGCCCAGTCTGCGCTTTTTTGCCGGTGGTGATCAGTCTATCCGCGGGTACGGTTATATGGATGAGGCGCCTCATAATTCAGGCGGGTTAAAAGGTGCCCGCTATCTTACTACCGGAACTTTGGAGTATCAGTTCCCTATAGGAATAGCCAATTCGCGCATGGCGGTTTTTCTTGATGCCGGTACGGCAACGGATGATTATAAGGATGATTTTCTTTTCGGTCCTGGTATCGGCTATCGATATGTTTCGCCTTACGGAACCGTCCGTGTTGACTTAGGCTTAGGAATAGATAATGGCAGCGATAGCGATGTCTCGAATATCCGTTTACACTTTGCATTCGGTCCGGAGTTTTAATTATGAAGAAGTGGAATATCTTAAAACTCCTTATAAGTATTTTTCTTATTTTTATATTGGTTGTTTTTGCTGCCGTTTGTTTTCTTGTAGGTACGTACTCAGGAGCTAAATTTACTTTAAACACCGTAAAAGATCTGGTAAAAGATACTGTTATTCTTGATATTGATTTAAAAGGTGGCTCTCTTTATCGCGGATTTAAGACCGGCAATCTGTACGTTGAAGTTAAAGATATTGTTAAGGTAAGTGCTTCTTCTTTTGACATTGCTTATGATTTAACCGATGTTCTCGTATATAAATATCTGGATGTAAGTAAATTAAAGGCTGATAATCTTGAGGTCGTGTTGTTGACCTCGGATAAGCAAGACGAAACGAATGTTGAAAAACCTTTGCCGGAAGAAAACCTCTCTCCTGAAAAGATTGTTTTTCCGGTTGCGATTCAAATTCATGATTTTACTGTCAATAATTTTCATTACGGCATGGATATTCTTGACGTAAATGTTGATATGTTTAAAACAAAAAGTCTTGGAGCCAACAACTATCTTCTTTATATGGTTGATACGATTGCTTCAAAGCCGGTAGTTCATTTAAAAGGCGGCGAAAGCGAAACAGATCGGAAGAAGATTGAAAAAATACAGCAAGATGTTACACAGGCGATTAGTAATTTACAGTCGGGGAAAGATCAGACTTTAGTGTTTACAAAAGACGAGACAGCTGAAAAAGCACAGCTTGTTTCGGAGGTGAAAACTGAAAATGCCGTTTCAGGATTTGATGACGGTAACGGCCTTATAGAAGATTTGCCTACAGTAAATCTCCCTTTTGATATTACTCTTACCAATATTAAGTTTACGAACGGACGTTACTATCAAAGCAGTTTTGATACCGGATTATGCGATATAACCCTTTCAGCGGCTTGGGTTGATACCAAGCTTTATGTGACGCAATTGGAGGCATTTCATGAGTTAGGCTCGGTGTCTGTGACCGGCAATATGAATTTTATTGAGCATTTTCCGATGGAATTCAAACTTTCAGGTCAAGGGGCGCTTAATGATGCTACGGAAAAGAATTTCGGCGGTGTTTTATACGGTCTTCAAGGCAGTGCGGATATTAATGGATCTTTAGTTGATTTAAAAGCCAAAGGTCATTTAATCAATCCTGATGATACGGCTTTTTATATAAGGATAAATAGCTTGTCATCAATGCTGCCGCTTGAAATCAAGGTTGATTCTCAATATTTATCTTGGCCTTTATATGTTGAAGATCCGACAGCCCAAGTTGAAAATTTGACCCTGGATGCAAAAGGATCGCTGCAGGAAGGGCTTGATATTAACTTTTCAGGTAAACTTTCAGGTTACGGCTTTGATAATTTTGTTGCGGCATTTTCAGGAAAATCAAGTCTTAGTTATTCACATATAAATAATTTAATGCTAAAGGGGGTTTATCAAGGATCTGAAATTGATGCCCATGTAAGCGGCGATGCTTATTATCAGAAGACGTTCGGATTTAAAGGAGATGCCGATATTAAAGCTTCTGATTTGGGGTTTGTAAATGAAATACTGCAAGGATCATTGTCTTTCGTTTCTGACATTGATGTTGCTTATGAACCGCAAAATCAGGATTTGATTATTAATGTCGAAGATTTAAACGCTGATTTTCATTTAAACGATAGAAAATCAAAACTTATCGGCAAGCAAATATACGGAACGTTACATACCGGTATTGAGGTAAAGAATATTGAATTTATTCAACCTGAAAATACTTTGCAGCTTACCGGAGTATACGGAAATAAAACGCAGCTTCAAGGTAAGATCAATTTTAATAATTTAAGTTATTTATACCCGACTCTAAAAGGTGAATTTGTCGGTAATGTCAACGTTACGGGAGAACATAATGATTTTGTCGTGGCTCTAAACGGCAAGAGCCAGCGTCTTTCAAGCGGTGATTTTCATGTGCGTAATTTGATTTTTGACGGAAATGTCGATACTGCAAGTGAAAATATCATGTTTACGGCTGTTGCCGATACTTTGCGTTTTGTTAAAGCACTAAAACCGTCTCGTCAATGCATAGTTGATTTTAACGGCAGTTTAGAAAAGCACGAGCTGGTGTTCAACTGCGGTGGTGATACTTCTGGATTTATGTCGCTTGTTGGTAATTATGATAAAGAAAACAGTAAATGGCACGGAGCCGTCAATGAGTTTTTCATTTCCAATCCGTTAAGCGGCGCCATATCACTGCAAAAACCCTTAATTGTTGATATCAATACGGCTTCTATGGAAGGAAATGTCAGTGCTTTTAATCTAAGCGGGGATGATATAGGAACTATTGCAGTAAGTCCTACAATATTCGGTCCTAAAGAAGTTAAATCGGCTCTTAAAGTAGCATCATTTAAGCTTGAATCATTAAAGCCTTTTTTGCCTGAAGGCACGTTTGTAAGCGGTACCGTTGCAGCCGATGCTGATGTCAATATTAAAAACGGTGTTCCGGATATCAAGACTTACATAACGTCAAATCGTATTGCCGCAGCAAGTCAGGGTGCTCTTATCATTTTGGATAAGGTTGATTTAAACGCTGACATGACGCAAAACACTCTTACTTTAAACGCACTTTTAAATTTGCTGGGCGATCGCGGAAACGTTGATGCTTCATTAAAAATAAGTGATCCGACAGGAGTAAAGCGTCTTTCCGGGCACCTTAATTTAAACAACCTTGATTTATCGCTGTTTACTGCAGTAGGTGGTGCTTTTAATGCTCTTGAAGGATCTGCCGGGATTAACGGTGATTTCTCCGGTACGCTTGAAAAACCGCTTTTTAACGGCAGCATTATGGTGAAAGGCAAAGGTGAACCGCGCTATGACGTAGGTTCAATAGAAAATTTTGATCTTAATGTAATTTCATACGGAAATCGCGGTGATATAACGGGCTTTATAAGTCTTAACGAAGGTAAAATTGATCTAAACGGCACATTGGACTGGTCTGAGGCTGCTAAAGCTGATTTGAGCATAACTTCAAATCGTTTGCCTTTGTTTCTTTTAGGTTACGGTCAGGCCTTTGCCGATGTCGATACTAGAGTAACTTTTGATGAAAATCTTAGTTTAATAGGAACCGTAACTATTCCGGAGGCAAGGATTTCCGTTAAAAATATTGAAAGTTCCGGAGTGAGCGTTTCAGGTGATGAAATAATTGTCGGAAAGAACGGAGCCAGTGAATTGATGCGGCAAAAAGCTTCATCTCCGGTTAATACTTATATTGATTTGAAAATGCGTCTTGGTGAAGACGTAAGAATTAAGGCAATGGGACTTGATGGTTATCTGCAGGGCGGAATTGATATCTTAAAGCCTCTTGATGATCCGGGTATTAAAGCACAAGGTCAGATACATGTGGTTGACGGTAAAATCGATCTTTACGGACATCATTTTGTTGTAGGACGTGCGGAAACCCGCTTTAACGGAGATATTGCCAATCCGTCTTTGAATGTTGAAGTTTACGCAGACAGAGCTGCTCTTGAGGATGATGTTGATGTCGGAATTAAAGTTACCGGCAGTGCTTCTGATCCTAAAATTGACTTCGTTTCAAGTCCGGCAATGTCTGACAATGAAGCTTTGTCATATATTCTTTACGGTCACGGTCTTGAAAAAGATGCAAGCTCTCAGGACAGCAACAGCTCTTTACTTTTGGGGCTTGGCTTAAGTTCCACTACCGGTATCGTTAATTCGCTTGTTGGTGCTTTCGGTATTCAGGATGTTCAAGTAGGAACCGCAGGAAGCGGAGAGGACACCCAAGTTGCGGTACAAGGATATATTACCCGAAGGATCCGTGTTTCATACGGTTACGGTGTTTTTAACGCTATCGGTGAATTTAAGGTCCGTTATGAATTTATGCGTAAACTTTACGCGGAGTTTGCCTCCTCAATTGATCAGGCGGTGGACTTAATCTACAGTTTTGAATTTGATTAGGAGATTTTATGTCTATAGCCGTAAAAGAACTAAAGCCTGTTTTTACCAAAGAAGAGATCACCTCTCGTGTGCGTGAAATGGGTGAACAAATTTGTAAAGATTATGCCGGTCAGTCGCTTGTCGCCGTTTGCGTGTTAAAGGGTGCGGTATTGTTTTTCAGTGATTTGGTAAGAGCTCTTGCCCCGCTTGAGCTTGAGTTGGATTTTTTAAGAGTCTCCTCTTACGGCAATGATACCCAGTCATCCCATGAAGTTTGCTTTAAAAAAGATGTTGAGTTAAATCTGCGCGGTAAAAACGTTTTGATTATTGAAGACGTGATTGACTCAGGTCTTACCATGCAGAAAGTTAAAGAACATTTTTTGGTGCGCGGAGCCAAATCAGTTAAGCTGTGTGCTTTTATCGATAAAAGAGAGCGCCGTATTACCGACATTAAGATCGATTATTCAGGATTTGTTTTAGAACGCGGTTTTATAGTAGGATACGGTCTCGATTTGGCTGAAAAGTATCGTCATTTACCCGGAATTTTCGAGGCGGTAGTTGAAGAAAGTAACGTTTAAAAAAAGCAACGGCTCAAGTGATATCGTAAGGGCTTGCTATGAACTTGAAGCAGAAGATTTATATCCTGCCTTTAAACAAAATAATTTTGCGACGACACAAGAAATAACGGCACGTTCTTTTGCTTCTTTACAGTTAAGAGCTAAAAATGCCGTAAAGGCATTAATTAATTCTAAAAACCGTAATATCTTGATGTTATGTGCCGTGAATCGCATTGATCAGTGTAAAGTAGCGGCAGCTATCGTTAGTGAAGTTTCTGATAAGAGCGTGCTTATTGCTAAAGCTCCGAGCAGACGGGAACTTTTCGGTGATGCATCTTGTAAGAGCGTGCTGCTTTCATATGATGTAGTGATAATTCCTTGTGTGCATTTAAACGATCATCCCAAATGGATAGGTTTGCTTGAGGATTTTTTAGATAAAAATTTCCATGCAAAGCTTATTTTGACAGGAGACGGCGGTGATTGCGCAGAGCTCATGGTGATGTGGCCGCAGCTTGAGCATGCTTTACAGGCTGATTTGGTGCTCGAATTTCCGTCGGTAGGCGGTATGGAGCTAATGGCAGGTCTTATTAAGCATTATCAGAAAAAAGATCCTGAGATTAAAGATTTTGATGAAGACGCGGTAAGGCTGTTATGCATGTATGCATGCCGTGAAAGCGGTGACAGACGTTGGCTCGGTCTTCCTGAAGAAAAGATCCGTTCGCTTATTGAAGATGCTTCTTTTTTTGCTAAAGGAGAAACGGTAGCTAAACGTCACGTTTTAAAATCCATAGCAGCTATGGATTTTAGAATTAATTTCTTGGCTGAATCTGAGCTTCGCGATCATCGTGATCGGCAGATTTTAATTAGTACGCAGGGAGCTGTAGTCGGTCAGATAAACGGTCTTTCTGTCATTGAAACAGCCGGAACTTCGTATGAGTTCGGAGAGCCGGTGCGTATTACTGCAACTGCAAGAGCAGGCGGAGAAGGTGATGTCATTGATATTGAAAGGAAAGCTGAGCTTGCCGGTCAAATTCATGCCAAGGCAATGATGATCATTAACGGATATCTGACAAAGGAGTTCGGATCTGATCAGCCTTTACCGATGTCGGCAAGTTTGGTTTTTGAACAGTCTTATAGTGAAGTTGACGGCGACAGTGCCTCTCTTACCGGCTTGTGTGCTGTTATTTCATGTTTGGCAAAAGTTCCTATTCGTCAGGATTTGGCAGTAACGGGAGCAGTTGATCAGTTCGGTGACGTACAGCCCGTCGGCGGAGTTAATGAAAAAATTGAAGGATTTTTTAAAGTTTGCAGACTTCACGGATTTACCGGAACTCAGGGAGTGGTGATCCCATTCTCTTGCGTTAATCAGCTGGTTTTACGTCCAAGCGTTGTAAACGCAGTAAAAAAGGGTGTTTTCCATATTTACACCGTAGCTCACGTAAATGATGCGGTAAAACTGCTTACCACTATGGATTGGGATGCCGATGACGGACGAGACACAATCCGTCAAAGAATTGTCGATCATCTTTATGAGGTTGCCAACGGTAAGGAAGAGATCCCTTGGTGGAAATTTTGGCAGAAAAATGAAGACTAAGAAGGTAAACCGCACTTTAAATCGTGCGGTTTACAGTTTAGGTTTGTTAAAAAGATCAAAATTAGGGCATTAATAACAAATTAACAATTAATATTTATAATTAGCCCGGCTTTTAAATAATTTACGGCATCACTATGTCTACAGAAAAAATCTCTTCTTGGTTTCCTATTATTTTACTTACATTTTCAGCATTTATTTTTAATACTACTGAATTTACTCCGGTTGCTCTTTTAACTGATATTGCGGCAGATTTAAATATTACTGAAGCAAAAGCAGGTTTAATTATCACGATTTATGCGTGGGTCGTGCTTATTATGTCGCTTCCTTTAATGCTTATAGCATCAAGAATTGAGTTTAAGCGTCTTCTTTCTATAATTATCGGAGTTTACTGTTTAGGTCATATTATTTCTGTTTTTGCCGGATCTTTTGCAACATTGCTTGTTGCTCGAATCTGTATTGCCCTGTCTCACTGTATTTTTTGGTCTATAGCAATGCCGCTTGCCGTTAAATTAGCACCACCGGGAAAGCGAGCCGCGGCTTTATCATTAGTCGGCGCCGGGACAGCTGTTGCAATGGTTTTAGGAATGCCGCTTGGCCGTATTGTCGGTTTATCCTTTGGCTGGCGCGCTCCTTTTGCTTTGCTCGGAATTGCTGCCTTTATCATTATTGTTCTATTGCAATTTATTTTTCCGAAAGTTCCTGTAACCAATCGTTCTTCGTTATCCTCTTTACCGCAAATTATCAAAAACGGACCTTTAATGACTTTGTATGTGATAACTGCATGTATTTTTACCGGTCATTTTACAGGTTATTCCTTTATTGAGCCGTTTTTACTTAATGAGGCTAAGCTTCATGTAGATTTGGTAACCGTCACTATAAGTTTATTCGGTATTTCAGGAGTTGCCGGAAGCTTTATTTTTTCTCGTTACAGCAGCACATCTTTAAAGCAGCTTGCGTATTTTGCAACATTCGGTCTTGCGGTCTTTTTGTTGTGTCTGCATATTGCAAGTTATCATTACTATAGTACGGTTTTAATCTGTATTATGTGGGGATTGGCTTTTGCCGTATACAGTCTTTTATTTCAAGATCAGGTCATTAAGCTCATGCCGGAGCAAGCATCTATAGCAATGTCGATTTATTCAAGTATTTGTAATTTGGGAATAGGTGCAGGTGCTTTGGTTGGCGGTATTGTATCAAGTAAAGTAAACCTTGCTTATATCGGTTATGCAGGAGCAGCTGTTGCTTTAGTCGGTGCATTGATTTGCGCGTTTTTCTTTGCAAAAAAACTTATTGCAAATCAGTAGGAATTAAATCAAATTTTATTTTATCAAAAAAAGATCAGCGGCTAAAACCCCG
>NZ_GL831068.1:674-10160 GCF_000188195.1 Succinatimonas hippei YIT 12066 | reverse complement strand
TACCATCCCTAAGCGTAAGTATCTTACCGTTAAAGCTAAGCTGTTTTTAGTTTATTTTTGTCTTCGATTTTTGTTAAATACTGATTTTTTAGAGCTTGTAATAAGGAAAAAGCATTAAAAGTTAAAGAGTTGCAGTGATATGTATGGAAAAACAAATAGGTCAGATTGGAGAGGTGCTGTTGACATAAGACAATCCTCAGTCAAAAGAGGATTGTCTTTATTTATTGATATCAGATTGTATTAATAAGGCTTATTACACGTTTTGCGTGTTCACAGGCTTTGGCTTTAATTTGGCTTAAAGAAGCTTCATCAGTGCGCAATTGGTATGAAACCCCACCTGTGTAAACATAACCCTTAAACTCCATACCGCATAAATTGCAAATTCCATGAATGGGATAAAGCATATGATCAATGCCGCCGTTGGCAAAAAACGTTTCAGGAGCTCCTGTAGTAAAGGAAGCAATTAACTTTTTGCCTTGCAGGCTTTTGCCCTTAGAACCGTGAGAAAAACCGTGTACGAAGGTCTTTTCTACCCATCTGTGTAAAAGCGAAGGCATTGAATACCAGAAAATAGGATACTGGAAAACAATAATATCTGCTTTTATGAGTTTTTCCTGTTCTTTTTTAACATCAATATTAAAATCAGGATATTGTGCATCTAATAAATCAAAAACCGCATCAGGCAATTGCTGCTTTAAATTTTCAAGAATAGTTTTGTTGGCTACGGAATCTTGTTCAAGATCTGTATGTCCTGATACTACGAGTATATTTTTCATTGCATTACCTCAGTTCACATTGACAGCAAAAGTATAGATCTAAGTCTATCCTTCACGATAAATATGAAAATTTAACTCAATTGTTGTGTTTTTGTGCAAATTATTTAAAAACGCTTTTTTAGATTACATTTAAAAGGTGTATATATTTAATGTTGCGGATTTTATTGCCGATCTTTCCTTAAACGATGTATGGCTGAGCTGCTTTTGGAGATGTATGTTATATGGATTTAAGGGTTTTACGATACTTTATTGTTGCTGTGGAAGCTAAAAGCATTAACGAGGCGTCAAGGCAGCTTTATGTTACTCAGCCCACTTTGACCAGGCAATTTCACGAGCTTGAGGAAGAGGTCGGGCATAAGCTTTTTGAGCGCTCAAAAAACGGTATTAAACCTACCGAGAAAGGTCTTTTACTATATCAGCGCGCCGTTGAGGTGTTGGACATGGTATCGCGCATGAAAAAGGAAATAAAAACATCTGACAAACTTGAAGGCGTTATTTCTTTTGCGGCAGCGGAAACCCCGACCATGCTTAATATTGCCAAAGTAATGCATGAATTTAACCAAAAAAATCCTTTTGTGTATTTTGATTTGATGACGGCAATCAGACAGCATGCGTTAAATTATATTGAAAATGGAATATGTGAGCTGGCTCTAACGGTTCATATGCCGGATCCGTCTTTTGCCTTTTTAAAAATACATGATAAAAATCGTTTCGGAATTTATACCCTTAAAGGAAGTGTTCTTTCTCAAAAACAAAAGATTTGTCCTCAAGATTTGCGCGGTTTACCGATGATTATGTCAAAAACTATGTTTCAGAATAAAGCATTGGAAGGATGGTTGGGGTTCCCTCCTATCAATCTGCGAATTGCTGCCACATGCGATTTTATAAATAATGCAGTTATGCTGGTTAAAAGCTCTTTAGGTCATATTATCGCTTTTGACGGTTTAATCGGCGATCACTCGGACTTTAACAATGCTGTAGTTTTTGTACCGTTTGAACCGACTTTGTATTCTGAAAGTTATATTGTGTGGAAAAAAGACCGCATGCTTTCTCAGCCTGCCCGAATATTTTTAGATGAGCTTAAAGCCGGTCTAAAAATTTCTGATAAAAACGAAGCTCGTACTTAAGTAAGGCATGCAGGATCAAAGCGGTATTTGCCCAAAAGATAGTCTTTAAGCTCCAAAACGGCAGGTGAGCTGTCATTTATCAGTTTTGATAAAAGTTCGTCTTTATGAATTTGCGATATTTTTGATAATCCTTCTTTTTCAAAAAATTTTTGATTTTCCAGAATGAGTTTTGTTTTATCTTTAAAAATATCGTTTAAGCATTTTAACCATGCGTCTTTGATTGCGCTGTCCGAGAGGTTTTTGTAAATTAAAGGCAAAGTTGTTAATGCTGGATAACTTAAGTACATTTCGAGCATTGGGTTTACAGCATGACCCTCTATTTTGCCTAAAAGATTTCTTCTTCCTTTAAACGCAGAAAGAAATAAAAAGTCCGCTATATTTTTTCCGTCGTTTACCGGGTAATTATCCCAAATAAACGGTTTTCTGCCTAAAAGTTCTGTTGCTCTTAAAATATCATTTTCAGTTATGTCTTGAGACAGCACTTTAGGTCCTGTCCAAAAAATATCAATATCAGAAGGCAGACTTGCAGTCAGTTCAGTAAAATAATGCTCGGGTCTTTTACCGAAGACACGATCCAAAATCGGATCCTCAGAATAATAAGAAGGACAAACAATAAGTCGTTTTATTCTTGACGGCATATTATCGTAAACATCTTTTATGATCTTATTTTGTAAAAAGCCAATATGCGGATCTTCAAGCTTTACGTCATCAAAAAGCAGGGCAAGTATTACTGAATTTGTTCTTTTGGTGTAGCTGTCGATTCTTTGCAGAAGTTTATTTCTTAATGAGTCAAACGATGAACTAAGATTAAGCGGGCTGATACCGATACCGAAATCAATGTTTAAAATTCTGCTTTTCTGTCCTAAAAACGATAATTCTGAAATTTTTGCTTCTGGCATGCTTTCACTTAAATCTGAACGCAGGAATTTGTCTTCTTTAGGAGCATAAATATAAAATGAGTAATTATTTTTATGAAGAAAATCCAGCAGGTGTGATCTTTTAGTATATCCATAGCTTTTTCCGAAAAAGCCCTCAATTACTCCAAGATAAGCAGATCCAGCCATTTTTTTATCCTAAATTGGAATCTTAGTTAAATTAACGTGGTGTTTTTATCTTGATAGGATAATCTAATCTTTTATATAATGCATAAGTTTTAACGACGTTTTGCACGGTTTATATTGCAGCGTCAAAGAATTTTTTATTTATTTAGTTAGTTACTGCAACCTATAGAGGTAAAAGATGCAGGTTTCAATCGAGAACAAAGAAGGTTTAAAACGCCTTGTTTCCGTAACTGTTCCGGCAGAAGAGTTCAAAAAGGCATATACTCAGGAATTGCGTAAAGTTGCTAAGACCGCTCGTATTGACGGTTTCCGTAAGGGTCATGTTCCTACTTCCGTATTAGAGAAGTATTATGGCGCCAACATTATCGGAGAAGCTTCTTCATCTGTTATTAATTCCTCTCTCGTTAAGGCTTTACAGGAAAACAATCTTGATGTTCCGGGCATGCCTGAGATTACAATTAAAACCTGCGATCTCGGTCAGGACTTCGTTTATGAAGCTGTCTGCGAAGTTTCTCCTGAAGTTGCTGTAAAACCTCTTTCCGAGCTTCAAATTGAAAAAGTTAATGCTGAAATTACTGAAGACGACATCAATGATATGATTGAGACTCTTCGTCAGCAGCAGGCTAAATGGAAAGTTGTAGATGACGGTGAGGCCAACAAAGACAGTCTTGTTAAGATCGATTTTGAAGGTCGTGTTGACGGTGCTCCGTTTGAAGGCGGTAAAGCAGAAGACTTTTCATTGCATTTAGGCAGTGGCCGCATGATCCCTGGTTTCTCTGAGCAGATTGTAGGTCATAAGGCCGGCGATAAATTTACCATTCAGGTTAAATTCCCCGAAGATTATCATGCCGAAAATTTAAAGGGTAAAGACGCTGAATTTGATATCACCGTAAATTCTGTTTCTGAACAGGTTCTTCCGGAAGTCAATGAAGATTTTGTTAAGCTTTTCGGTGTTAAAGACGGTTCTATGGAAACTTTCCGCAAAGATTTGCGCCGCAATATGGAGCGTGAATTAAAGCGTGCAGTAACTCAGAAAAATGCTTCTAACGTTTATGAAGCTGTTAGCAAGCAGTATGGCGAGTTTGATGTTCCTAAGGCAGCTGTAGATGCTGAAATTAAGCGTTTACGTGAGCGTACCGAAGCTAATTTCCGTAGATACGGTATGACTCGTTTGCCTGAGCTTAAGGATGAAGTATTCCAGGAAGAGGCTCTTCATGATGCTCGTTTAGGTTATGCTATTCGTGCTATCGTTGCCGATTTGAAGCTTGAAAAGGCTGATGATGCAACTGTAAATGATAATCTTGCTATGATCGCCGATGCTTATGAGAATCCTGAAGAGGTTATCAAACAGCTTCGTGCCGACAAGCAGCAGATGAGCTATATTATGAACAAGTCCTTTGAAGATGATGTTGTTAAAGCAATTCTTGCTAACGCTCAGGTAACTGACGTTAAGAAGTCTTTCAAAGAGCTCATTGGTAATAATCAGCAGTAATTTCGTGAAAGATCCCAGATATAAGAGGGGTCTTTTATGAATATTTGAAAACTGTTTATAGATTTAATAAGGTACTTTATTGCCTTAAAACCTGTTTGCGTTATATTCGTAAACAGGTTTGTTTAACTTATGTGGTCGTCCTTTAAGGAGAAACAATGGCATCTACACTAGTGCCGATGGTTATTGAACAAACTGCCAGAGGTGAACGTTCTTTTGACATTTACTCAAGGCTGTTAAAAGAACGTGTGATTTTTATGACAGGAGAAGTCGAAGATCACATGGCCGATTTGATCGTCGCTCAGTTATTGTTCCTTGAATCAGATGATCCTGATAAAGATATTTATCTTTATATCAACTCGCCAGGCGGTGTAGTTACTGCAGGTATGGCCATTTATGACACCATGCAATACATTAAGCCGGATGTTTGCACATTATGCATGGGTCAAGCCTGCTCCATGGGATCTTTTCTTTTAGCCGGAGGCGCTCCGGGCAAGCGTTTTGCTCTTCCTCATTCACGCATCATGATTCATCAGCCCTTAGGCGGTTTTAAAGGTCAGGCTTCTGACATTATGATTCATGCAAGAGAAACAGAGCGGGTAAAACGAACTTTGACTGAGCTTCTAGCCAAGCATACCGGCAAAAGTGTTGACGAGGTAATGCAGGATTGCGATCGTGATAATTTCATGAGTGCCGAAGAGGCGTTAGCTTATGGTCTTATTGATCGTGTAATTACCAGTCGTGATGAAATTTCCAATTAGTTATTAGTTAAGAAAAATGTCTGATACTAAAAATCCCGGCAAATCAGTATGCCTTTTTTGCGGTAAACCTTCATCTAAAACCAGAACATTGATTCAGGCAAGCAGTGGTAACTGTATTTGTTCAGAATGCGTTCAGCATTGTAATGAAATTTTAAAGCAAAAAGGCGTTTTGACAGATGTTCCTTCGAGTGTAGAAAACGCCGGTCTGGATTTGGAGAATATTCCTACTCCGCATGAGCTTACTCGTCATTTGGATGACTATGTTATAGGCCAGGATGAAGCTAAAAAAGTTCTTTCTGTCGCAGTATATAACCATTACAAGCGCTTAAAGCACTCAATGGATAATAGCGATGTTGAGCTTGGTAAATCTAATATTTTGCTTATCGGACCTACAGGTTCCGGAAAAACGTTGCTTGTTCAGACTTTAGCTAAATTTTTAAATGTTCCTTTTGCCATGTCCGATGCTACTACTTTAACAGAGGCAGGGTACGTTGGTGAAGACGTTGAAAACGTTATTGTTCGTTTGTTGCAAAGTTGCGATTACAATGTAGAAAAAGCTAAGCGCGGTATTGTCTATATTGATGAGATAGATAAAATTGCCAGAAAGTCTGAGAACCCTTCTATTACTAGAGATGTTTCCGGTGAGGGTGTTCAGCAGGCTTTGCTGAAGCTTGTTGAGGGAACGGTAGCATCAATTCCTCCTCAGGGTGGAAGAAAGCATCCGCAGCAGCAAATGATTGAAGTTGATACCTCTCAAATTTTGTTTATTTGCGGCGGTGCATTTGACGGATTAGATAAGATTGTAGAAAAACGCGTTTCAAAGAATTCCGGTATAGGTTTTGGTGCTGAGGTTTTAGGTGAGAACGATAAGCTGTCTTTAACCGAAAAATACCGTAAGGTTGAGCCTGATGATTTGGTTAAATTCGGAATTATTCCCGAATTTGTCGGTCGTATGCCGGTTATTACCGCTCTATCCGAGCTTGATCGCGATTCTTTAGTTAGAGTTTTGCGTGAACCGAAAAATGCAGTTGTTCGCCAGTTTGAGACAATGCTTCGTTATGAAGGAGTCGACCTTGAATTTACAGAAGAAGCTTTAAAAGCAATTGCTGATATTGCCATTAAGCGACATACCGGAGCTAGAGGCCTGCGTTCCGTAGTTGAGGGATTGCTGTTAAATACTATGTATGATATTCCTTCAGTAAATGATGTAGCTAAAATAATTGTTGATGAACAAACGGTAAAAGAGCAGCTTGAGCCCAAGGTTATCAAAAAGACTCTTCCTGCTAATGAAGCTGCCTGTTAATCTTTAAATCGTGATCTGATAAAAGATCGCGATTTTTCCCTTCTTGAATTTTGTTCTTTTGTCCTTATATATCATTTGCAGTAAATAATTAATATTTAATTTTGAGTAAGCCTGAGTTACAGATTAGAGATAAATAAGTATGTCCGAAAAACAACTAAATGAATTTAAAACACTTCCTTTAATTACTTTACGCGGCTTAACCATCACACCGCATTCTAATGTACAGATTATTGCAGCTCGCGATCAGTCAATTGAAGCGTTTAAGGCAGCAATAGAATCAGATAGTCGCGAAATAGCGATTTTCTGTCAGCTTTTTGATACTGATGAGGCTCCTTCTTCTGATCGCTTGCAAAAAATAGGCGTTTTATGTCATGTTTTATCAGGAGACAGTCGTATTCCTGATAATTATCGCAGCCTTATTTACGGCTTTAAACGTATTAAACTGTTAAATATTATTGATGATCCTAAAGTTCGTTATCGTCAGGCAGAAATAGCAATTCTTGAAGAGCCGCAAATCGATCTGAAAATAGAAAAAGAATATCTGGATGCTTTGCAATCCGCTCTTTTGTATGCAATGCAGCATTCTGAAAATTGTGCACGACCGCTTATTGACGGAACGGTACCTAATGATATGGTTGAGAACATTAAGAATCAGCAAAAATTAAATGTTCTTACCGATATGTTGTGTCAGGTATTGACTCTTGATCCTGCAGAAAAACGTCAAATGCTTGAAACCTTATCTGCAGTTGAGAGAGCAAAGGTACTGATTGCTCTTTTAAACGGTTATTCATATAAAGCTGAATTAGATAATCGAATCCGTGAGGAAGCCAGACTTTCCATGGAGAAGAATCAGAAAGATTATTATTTAAACGAGCAGCTGAAAGCTATTAAACATGAACTTGATCTTGATATAGATGATGAAGATGAAATTGCTGAGTATAAGGAAAAATTAAAAAATTTAAAGGCTCCTCAAAACGTTAAGAAAAAAATTGAAAAAGAACTTAAAAAACTATCGGTTATGAACAATAATGCCGCTGAAGGTACTATTGTCAGAAATTATATAGATACTCTTTTGAATATACCGTGGGAACAAGGAGATGAAGTAAACTCTGATTTGGTAAAAGCAAGAGAGGTTTTAGATGCCGATCATTACGGATTGGAAAAAGTAAAGGATCGCATTTTAGAATTTTTAGCGGTACAAAGCCGTACCGATAATAATCGCGGCAGTATTTTATGTTTGATGGGACCTCCCGGCATCGGCAAGACATCTTTATGCGCTTCAATAGCAAAGGCTACCGGACGTAAATACGTACGTGTTGCTTTAGGCGGTATGCATGATGAATCCGAAATTCGCGGACATCGCCGTACTTATATTGGTGCAATGCCCGGTCGCATAATTCAAAATATCAGTAAGGTAGGGGTAAATAATCCTTTATTTTTACTTGATGAAATAGATAAAGTCTCAAATTCATTGCACGGAGATCCTGAATCTGCATTGCTTGAAGTGTTGGATCCGGAACAAAATAAAAGCTTTACCGATAATTATGTGGAGCTTGAATACGATTTATCCAAAGTGTTTTTTATTGCAACAGCAAATTCTTACAATATTGCCCAACCTTTGCTTGATCGTATGGAAATTATTGATTTGTCTTCATATACGGAAGAAGAGAAATTCCATATAGCTAAAGAGCATTTAATTAAAAAGCAAATGCATCTTACTGCTCTTACGGATAGAGAGTTCAGTATCACTGATGAAGCAATATATGAATTAATTCGTTATTACACCCATGAAGCAGGTGTTCGCGGTCTTGAGCGCATTATTAATGAGCTTTGCCGTAAAACAGTAAAAGAAATGATGATGTCAAAAACGGCAAAAAAGACCAAGACAACGAAAAAACGCATCATTACTATAAAAACTCTTGAAAAGCTTTTAGGTCCTAGACGTTTTGATTTCACATCAAAGCTTAAGGAAAACAAAGTAGGTCTTGTTAACGGACTTGCTTGGACTTCGCTTGGCGGAGATATTTTACAACTTGAGGCGGTTGCAAATGAAGGCAAGGGTAAGCATTTACTTACCGGAAAACTCGGTGAGGTAATGAAGGAATCAATTAGTGCCGCAACCACATTGGTCCGATCCCGTTCTTCTTTATTACATCTTGATAAAGAGTTTTTTGAAAAATGCGATTTGCATATTCATGTTCCCGAAGGAGCAACGCCGAAGGAAGGACCTTCTGCCGGTGTGGGAATGGTTACTGCCATTGTTTCTGCGATAACGGGCAACCCGGTACGAGCCGATGTGGCTATGACGGGAGAGATCACTTTACGCGGAGATGTTCTTCCTATAGGAGGACTTAAAGAAAAACTTTTAGCTGCTCTGCGCGGCGGTATAAAAATCGCTTTAATTCCTAAGGATAATGAAAAGGATTTATGGGATATTCCTGCTAATGTTAAGCGTGGCATGAAAATTATCCCTGTAAGTAAAATTGACGAAGTTTTAAAAATTGCTTTAGTTAATGATCCTTTTTCATTTATTCCAACCACTGTTTGGAAAGAGCAAATATGCAAATCTAACGAAGAAAATTCTGGAAAAATAATTCCTCAAGCGTAGCTAGATAAAGGGTAACAACATGCAAACGGATCGCACTTCACAAATTATCAATTCGGCTAAGAGCTTATGTGATTCCTTAGAAAAATTGACTACACAGCTTTCAGGCCCGCAGGAACCTTCGGAAGTATTGCTTAAAATATTAAAACAGCTTACGGTTACTGTTGAAAATTCTTTGCCTGATTTGCGTGACTATGTTGATACCCTTGAATTTCAAGAAGATTCTAGAGCTGATGATTTGTTGAAAATAATTAATAGGCTTGAAGATGAATTATTAGTTAAAGCAATGGAGTTTATCAAAAAAGATTAGCGGCTAAAACCCCGTCCTTCATGGCGGAGATCATCGCGAGGAGAAACTCAGTGT
>NZ_GL831068.1:0-457 GCF_000188195.1 Succinatimonas hippei YIT 12066 | reverse complement strand
TAGAGCCGGCCGGCTGCGGCAGGTAGAGAATCACAGGATGAACACGGTCATCTTCACCGTCAAAGTCAATAATCTTTGAATTAAATTGCAGACAAAAGACTACAAAGATACTTTTGAGTTCATGAATAATCTGTACGGTAAAGCTATTATCTGCGTCGTTGATTATGTAAGTTTTAAAAAATCTTTAATAACAGATTGTTATCTGTAATTATTCTCGTTATTTTGTCATGGTTTTTACAGAGAATAACGGGTTTAGCAATGCCGGAAATAATGCGCCTTGCTTTTTGAGGAAAAGGAGCAATATCAAGATTATTCAGAAGAGATTGAATCAAGGCTGTGTTGAGGAGAAGCATTAAGTTTTGAGGAAGCCAAAGCTCTATGTGTAAGACCTAAACTCAATCAATACGCATTTAATTACGCTTTAAAAAATTAAAAGAAGAATATCCGTTTTTAAAAG
>NZ_GL831067.1:20658-52855 GCF_000188195.1 Succinatimonas hippei YIT 12066 | reverse complement strand
AAAAAGCGGGAAATCCCGCTTTTTTTTAATGTTTGAAATTACCATTCGGCAACAGATCCGTCAGGATGACGCCATACCGGATTATGCCAATTTACATCAGCTTCTTCAGCAGCTTTCTTTATTCTTTCTTCATTAACCTCAACACCGAGGCCAGGCTTGGTTAAGGCATGCAAGAAACCGTCAGACATATCAAAGTCTTCAGGATTGTTCACATAAGTTAAAAGCTCAGCCCCCTGATTATAATGAATACCCATGCTCTGTTCTTGCAGTGCCGCATTCCAAGACACCATATCAACAGCAAGACATGAAGCCAAAGCTACAGGACCCAACGGGCAATGCGGAGCAATAGCCACATCATAAGCCTCGGCCATTGAAGCGATCTTCATGCACTCGGTGATACCGCCGGCATGTGACAAATCAGGCTGAAGAATAGACACGCCGCGCGCCTCAAATACGCGTTTAAATTCAAAGCGTGAATACATACGCTCGCCAGCTGCAATAATAAGACTTGAGCAATCAGCTAAATCTCTATAATACTCACAGTTTTCAGCGAGTACCGGCTCCTCAATGAAATAAGGATGATAAGGTTCAAGCTCCTTCATCATTAACTTTGCCATCGGAGCAGTAACGCGGCCATGGAAATCAAGACCAAACTCAATTTCATCACCGAATTCTTTACGAATTTGTTCTGCAATGTGAATTGAATGCTTCATCTTTTTATGGGTATCAATCATACCCAAATCTTCACAGCCGTTAAGCTTAAATGTATCAAAACCGATTTCACGCAGTTTGTTAATGCCCTCAACCACGTCAGCGGGACGATCTCCGCCGACCCAACTGTAGGCCTTAATCTTATCGCGGACTTTTCCTCCTAACAGCTCAGTGACATTAACATTTAAAGCTTTACCTTTAATATCCCATAATGCCTGATCAATACCGGCAATGGCCGACATCATTATAGGACCGCCGCGATAAAAGCGTGTACGGTACAGCATCTGCCAAATATCATTGATATTAGAAGGATCTTTTCCGACAATGTATTCAGCACACTCATGAACAGCTGCTTCTACAGTCTTGGCATGACCTTCAACAACCGGCTCACCCCAACCGGAAATGCCCTCATCGGTCTCAATCTTGACGAACATCCAGCGCGGTAAAACACGGTAAGTACTGACCTTAGTAATCTTCATAACTCAATAACCTTTAAAAAACGCCCTTACGGGCGTTAAATTAATTTAAATATTTTATTACAGTAATGACTGTGCAAGCGGGATGATACCTTCCAAGAAACAAGTATCGGCATCAAGCTGCTTTGCTTCAAGTCCTGCAAGCTTCAAAGCTTTCTCATATCTTGCATAGAAGAAGTCATTGGCAATTACGGTAAGCGGGCTGTCTTCTTTTGTGAACTTGAAAATCTTCTGCATGGAAGCCACTTCAGCTCCGATTAAAAGACCTGATAAGAATTCACCGACATGGCAAGGCTTAATACCGCCTAAAATATTAGCACCGCGAATTTCAAACAAACGTGGAACGATATTATTTTCAGTATAACCGCGCTCCAAACCTGCCATGAAATCAGGCTCTGAATCTTCCTGCTCTCCGGCACCGAGTCCGACCAATGAATACTTCATCATAATAGAGTGCATTTCACCGGTCATTGCAGTTCTAAAGCTGTTAACGCGAGAACCGTCAGCCAATACCCACTTGCAGTGAGTACCCGGCATAATATAAACCTTAGAAGGACTTAATTTAAAAGCTCCGGCCAGCTGAGTCTCTTCTCCGCGAATAACGTTCCAGTTATCTTTATCCCTTACGCAAATACCGGGAACAATACGAATTTTATATCCTTTTGAGTGGTGTACTTCTGTCAATTGACTGGAAAGATCTCCCAAATCAACCGGGCAATCAAGGTATGCAGCATCAGTCCAGCCGTTAATACTTCCCACCATTCCTGCCATAATAGTCGGCATCGGGCCGTATTTTTGGAACCATTCTGCAGTAAGACGATCAAAAGCACCTTCACAGTCTTTACCGCGAACAGTAGTTACGCCTTCATGGGATTTTTTTATTTCAACCTGCTTTCCGTCTAAATACAAGAAAGCACGAATATTGGTTGACCCCCAATCACATACGACAAAATTTTTCGCGCTCATTTAATCTCTCCTTTACTTGATAGCAGCGACAAAACCCTTGGCAGCGTTGCGAACGCCATCAAAATCACCTGAAGCGATTTTTTTAGCATTAATAATGTGTGAACCTACACCTGCAGACATAAAACCAGAAGACAAGAATTCTTTTACATTATCTACGCTTACACCGCCGACAGCCATTAATGGGATGTGGTTAATCGGAGCTCTGAAGGCTTTAACGTATTCAAGCCCTAAAATCGAAGCCGGGAATAACTTGACGATATCAGCACCTTCATTATAAGCAGTTGCCACTTCTGACGGTGTAAAAGCTCCGGGAACAGCTATAAGACCGAGTTTTTTCATCTCGTGAATTACGGCGACATCAGTATTTGGAGCCAGTGCAAAATCAGCCCCGGCTGCCTTGGCAGCACGAGCCTGCTCAATGGTCATCACGGTACCGGCGCCGACGCACATCTTATCTCCTAAAGCATTTTTAACTTTTTCAATTGATTTAGGAGTATCAATAAGATTAGTAGAGGATGATTGATCAAAAGTGATTTCCAGTAAACAAATACCTTCTTCATTAATGATTTGAGAAGCTTTTAACAAATTATCCCCGTAAACGCCGCGAGAGATCGCAACTAATTTTTTTTCATAAATAAAATCTAAAGTATTCATAACTATCATCACCTTTAAATTTCTTGCAAAAAAGGAGATTTAATCCTTTTTATAAAAATTTAATCTCTTCATTTTGAGAAACTTTTAAATAAAAAGCGAGATTTACGGGAAAAACAAAAAAGCACCCCAAATAACCTCATTATTAAAGAATAATCAAAAATTGAACTAAAAAAATCTACGATCATCACAAATTTTATTATATTAAAATCAATTCTAATATAATAGATAAAAATTAATCTAATATGAAAGAATACTTTGCTCAATGCTGCTTGCGCACTGCTTCACTTTTCTTACCACATCCGGGATCACATCATCATTAAATTTAAGAACAGATCCGACAATTGATATCGCTCCTAACAGTTCATGCTGCGCATTAAAAACAGGGGCTGCTACACAACGAATATCGGCCTCACCTTCACTATTATCAAAAGCCCAACCTTGAAGTCTTATTTTTGCAAGTTCTGCCCTTAACGCTTCTGGCGTGGTTATAGAAGTAGGACTTTCAGGTGTATAATCAATCGTCGGTAGAATTCTTTCTCTTACCTCAGGACTTTGATAAGCAAGAAGACATTTGCCTAATCCTGCATGCACCAATGAAACAGGCAATCCCTCGCGAGATTTTATAAGCATTCCGGCACGCGGACTTTCAAGCTTAATCACGTAAAATCCGCGATCTCCTTCCATGATCCCATAATGCACGGCAAGGCAATCAACACTGTCTAAAAGTGAACTTAATGACGGAACGATTTTATCGCGCAAATCAATATTACGAGAAGCACAAGAGCCGAGCTCTATAAGACGCATCCATAATTGCAAATTACCGTTTTTATCCTGATTGATCAGTCCCTGTTTTAGCATTTCATCAACTAAAACATATCCGGAACTACGCGGCAGTTTTAAAGCGCTAACCAACTCTGAGATAGTACATTTTTTATGCTTTTCAAGATAAGACAAAATTGCCATACATCTTGTAAGTGCAGGAACTCGTGATTTTTCTTCCATCATAACCTCTTCAAATTTCGGAAGTTATTTTACCTTAAAACACTCAGGGACCGGAGTGATAAGTTCTTTTCCCTGAATGAAAGCCGTAACGTTATCAAAAACAAGCTGCGCCATCGCTTTACGGGTCTCCCAAGTAGCACTGGCCATATGCGGCGTTAAGATGACATTATCAAGATTACGCAATTTGTCACTGACATAAGGTTCATGTTCAAAAACATCCAAGGCCGCTCCTCTAATTTCTTTATTGATAAGAGCTCCAGTTAAATATTCCTCGTCTACAACACTGCCGCGTGAAATATTAATTAATGCTCCCGAAGCCCCCAACGCTTTTAAAACATTTTTATTAATTAAATGGCAGTTTTCCTTAATCCCGGGAACGCATACAACCAGAAAATCTGAAAAAGAGGCCAAATCAACCAATGAAGAAAAATATAGATAATTTTCATTATCAACTTTACTTTGATTGCAATAACCTATAGTCACGTCAAAAGCGGATAAACGTTTGGCAATTGCGCTGCCGATTCTTCCCATACCGACAATGCCGACCCTGCTTCCTGAAACTTTATGCGTCCAAGAAAAAGATCCCATTCCCAACTCTTGCCATTTTCCGTATTTAACAAACTTATCTGCTTTAGGAATTTCCCGACTTAACGCTATAAGCAAACCTACTCCCAAATCCGCGACATCATCAGTCAACACTCCCGGCGTATGGGTAACTTTTATACCTTTTTTAACCGCATAATTTACATCGATCCCGTCGTACCCAACGCCAAAATCTGCAATCAGCTTTAAATTATTATATTTATCAATCAAATCCTTACCAACTTTGGCTTCACCGTTAGTAATCATTATTTCCGTATTATTCAAAATTTCTTCATTATCTGTGATTCCTTGAGCTTCAGCCAAGTCAATCATCTTGTACTGCTTATTGATTAAATCTTCAAGCATAGAAGGAATATAGGCCTGTTTTACTATTAAAGCACTCATATTTAACACCAATTTTTTATAAAACTGTCTATCTTATAAGACATAATTAAAATTATTTATTTGAAAAAAATCACATTTTTACTATTTTAAAGCAAATAATTTCAGTTTAAGTCTTAGATAACATATTGAAAATTATATATAATTTAACTAAATCTGTTATTATAGACACATGAATATTATTTTGAATAATTGTGATTTATATCATGCTACTTGTATTTTTCTTTTTATATCCTAAATAACAACTTCAATTTCATCCATATTGAACGAGGTCCCGATATGAAATTATCAAAAATCTCCGCAGCCCTTTTAGCCTGTGTTACCTGCGCGGCTTTAGCCTCCTCTGTTGAAGCCCGCGAATTAAGAATGGCTCATTCTCATGTAGAAGATGATCCTACTCACTTAAGCTTCGTCGCTTTTGGTGAAAAATTAAAAGAACTCTCAGGCGGTGATATAACAGTCACCATTTTCCCTAACGGCCAATTAGGCGGTGAACGTGAAGTTGCTGAACAGGTTTTAAACGGAGCTCTCGATATCAGCATGGTCGGAGGTCAGGTCATTGAAACCTTCTTCCCCCGCTACGCCGTAACTAATATTCCTTACCTTTTCAGATCTTTTGAACACGTGCAGCACTTCATTAAATCCGATATCGCATATAAATATCTGCTTGACGCTTCTGCCGATGAAGGTTTTAAGGGTTTATGGTTTGAAACCTGTGGACCGCGCAGCTTCTATACTAAAAAACCCATCAATAAACCTGAAGATTTAGACGGACTCAAGATGCGCGTTCCTGAATCGCAGATGTCAATTGACACTGTAAAGCTTATGGGCGGACAACCTACGCCTCTATCATCAACTGAAGTTTATTCAGCTTTACAGCAATCAGTTATTGATGGTGCAGAAAACAACTTCGTGTTCTATGTACAGTCTCGCCATTTTGAAGTAGCCAAATACTTCAACGAAGACGAACACTCCATGCCGCCTAACGTAGTAATTATGTCTCAATATACTTGGGATGACTTATCCGAGCAGGAACAGCAGTGGGTTACAGAAGCTGCCGCTTATGCTCGTGATGAGCAAATGCGTCTTTTCGTTGAGCAAACTAACGCCAATAAAGCAAAAGCGAAAGATCTCGGCATCGAAATCGTAACTGTAGATAAAGCTCCGTTCGTCGAAAAGACCAAGAGCATTCTTGAAAATGAAATGAAAAATCCAGATCGTGCCGACCTCATTAAGGCTATTCAGGAATTACAGTAATCTTTTTAATCTGGCGGCATCATCCTGATGCCGTCTTTTTACGGATAGAAAAAAATGCAGACTGTTAAATTTCTAAAATCCGTGATGGATAAATGCCTCTTTGGCATTAATATCGTGATTTTAACATTGCTAGTAGTCGATGTGACTTGGCAGGTTTTATCACGCTATGTAGCGCAATCACCAAGTACTTTTACCGATGAAGCCGCGCGTTTTCTCATGGTATGGATGAGTTTCTTAGGTGGAGCTTACCTCTTTGGCAACAACGGACATTTAAGCGTTACCTCATTAAGAGATATGATGCCGGCAAATGCCAAGAAAACCGTAGTCGCCTTTACTTATGCGCTTATAGTTCTTTTTGCCGTATTCGTCATGATCTACGGCAGTCAACGCTTAATCGGCAGAACTATGGGACAACCTTCCCCTTCTTTAGGAATCCCGATGGGAGTATTCTATTCTATTCTGCCAATAAGTGCTGTTTGCATCATTTACTACATGATATTAAACATCATCGAACTGTTTTTAGGTAACGGTTCAGCCAACGAAGACAAAAAAGAAGGAGCCTAAAAATGGATGCATCTATAGGCATTTACCTTGTTCTTATTTTTGGCGCCTTAATTGCTTTAGGCGTTCCCATTGCCATCAGTATCGGCGTTTCTTCTGTCATTATTCTCATAAGTACTATGCCGTTTACCGTAGCAGTATCAACTGCCGGTCAAAAAATGGTAACCGGTATAGACAGCTTTAGCTTGCTGGCCGTTCCTCTATTTATTCTAGCCGGTAATATCATGAACCATGGCGGCATAGCCAACAGATTGATCCGCTTTGCCTACATATTCGTAGGACGCATCCCCGGTGCCGTTTCTCATGTAAACATTGTAGCCAACATGCTTTTCGGATCCGTATCCGGATCGGCTGTAGCAGCCGTAGCTGCCGTAGGCAAAACCTTACTGCCGCAGGTACAAAAAAACGGTATGGACGTTTCTTTGTTCACTGCAGCCAATATCGCTTCCGGACCTACAGGACAAATTATTCCCCCCTCAAACGGCATGATCGTTTACTCAGTAGTAAGCGGCGGCACTTCAATCGGTGCTTTATTCCTTGCTGGCTATATTCCGGGAATATTAATGGGTCTTGCCAGTATGATTGTAGTTGCAATCTACTTAAAGATTAATCCTGCCCTCGCTGGCGATAGAGTAGTAGTTAAATTTACCTTCAAAGAAGCATGTCAAATTATTTGGCAAGCTTTCCCGAGTCTTGCTCTTATCATCGTCATCATCGGCGGTATCATAGCTGGTATTTACACCGCAACCGAAGCTGCCTGCGCTGCCGTTGTTTATGCTCTGATCTTATCCGTCATTTACAAACAGATTGACCTTAAAACCTTAAAGTTCATTGCCAAAGATACGATTGAAATCAGCAGTTTGGTGTTATTCCTTATCGGTGCGTCATCGGCAATGTCTTATGTCCTTGCCTATACTCAGCTGCCTAAACTTATCAGCGACACCATTTTAGGGATTACCACTAATGAAATTATAATTCTGCTTATCATCAACGTAGTACTGCTTATAGTCGGCATGTTTATGGACTTGACTCCGGCACTTTTGATCTTCACCCCGATCTTCCTGCCTATCGCTACTGCTATCGGTATGCATCCGGTCCATTTCGGTATCATGATCATGTTCAATCTTTGCGTAGGTATTATGACGCCTCCTGTAGGCAGTGCATTATTCGTCGGATGCAGCATCAGCGGTGTTTCAATTGAAAGTGCTACCCGTAAATTGCTGCCGTTCTTCGCCGCAATTATTATCGTGCTGATGTTAGTAACCTATATCCCGGCATTGTCCATGTCTATTCCTACTTGGGCCGGAATGATTTAGCATAAGAAGTTAATAAAAAAATGAGTAGTTGTTTTTATTGTGAAGACGGTGAAACCCGTAAAAGCTTAATGATTGAAATCTGCAAGCTTAATATGTCAACCGTCTACCTAAATAAAGATCAAAAACATAAAGGACGCGTCGTTTTAAAGTTTAAAGATCATAAAACAGAGGTAAGCGACTTAACCCCAGAAGAAAACCAAATCTTCTTTGCCGAGCTGTCACAAGTAGTTAAAGCAATAGTTAACCTATATCATCCTGATAAAGTTAACTACGCCATATACGGTGACTTAGTACCGCATCTGCACATTCATATCGTACCTAAGTACAAAGATGGTCTACAATGGGGCGGTCCGTTTAAAGATGATGTTCCAAAAGTAACATTATCCGATGATGAATATGCCAAAATGGTAGCTGAATTAAGAGCTGAAATTTTAAAATAATCGAGGATTTACGAAAAATGAATAATTTTAACTTCCATCGTCCTACTGATATTTATTTTGGGCGCGGAGCTGAAAACAACGCCGGAGAAATTTGCAAAAAACACGGGGGAACCAAAGTTCTCATTCATTTTGGCGGAAAATCTGCAATTAAATCAGGACTTATCGATCGTGTTGAAAAATCCTTAACTACTGCCGGTTTATCTTATGTAAAGCTTGGCGGCGTTCAACCTAATCCTCGTGCAGAGTTAGTATATGAAGGCATTAAACTTTGCAAAAAGGAAGGCGTTGACATGATTTTAGCTGTCGGCGGCGGAAGCGTCATTGACAGTTCTAAAGCAATTGCTATGGGTGTTCCTTATGACGGCGACTTCTGGGACTTCTTTATGGGAGGAAAAACCCCTGAAGTATCTTTACCTTTAGGATCTGTTCTTACTATTGCAGCTGCAGGATCTGAGTGTTCAAACAGCTGTGTTATTGATAAAGAAGTCAACGGTATCATTAAAAAGAAAGGAAGCAACTGTCAAGCAAATGTAGCTAAGTTTGCCATTATGAACCCTGAACTTACCATGACTTTGCCTCCGTACCAAACAGCCTGCGGCTGCTGTGACATCATGTGCCACGTCATGGAAAGATATTTCACCAATACTAAGGACGTAGAAGTTACCGATCAGCTATGCGAAGGCATCTTAAGAGCAATGGTAGCTATGATTCCTCGCGTTATGAAAGATCCTAACGACTATGAGGCTCGTGCCAACATTATGTGGGCATCATCTCTTGCCCATAACAATCTCTGCGGCGTGGATCGCGAACAGGACTGGGCCAGCCACCGTATTGAACATGAGCTTTCGGCGTTATACGACTGTGCTCACGGAGCCGGACTTTCCGTCATTATGCCGGCATGGATGGAGCACGTTATGGACCATGACGTAATGCGCTTTGCTCAATTTGCAAACCGCGTTTTCGGCTGTGCAATGGATTTTGCGCATCCCGAAGTAACCGCCAAAAACGGCATTGCCGCATTAAGAGCTTTATGGAAGTCAGCCGGTTTACCTCTTTCTTTTGCAGATCTCGGTGCAAAGAAAGAAGATATTCCGACACTGCTTAATAACTTAGGAATTGATGATCATACCGAAGGTCACTTTATGATCTTAAAGCGTCCTGATGTTGAAGCTATTTTCAATATCGCCGCAAATTACAAAGATTAATTATCTATCTCTTTCATTCTAAAAACGCCAATTTTCCTATCAAATTGGCGTTTTTTATTTCATATCCCATATAAGTAAAATTCTATTCTTAATTACCCTTAAAATGCTATCGTGTTAATATTAATAAAATTTTTAAAAAGAGCACAGTATGTACAGTTTTACATTTACTCCGTTAAATATCGTTTTTTTATTAATAATTTTCTTTCTGCTTTGTCTATCTTTTATTTTTTATAAAAAACTTATAAAAAATAAAATGCTCGTCAGCATAATCACTCAAGATCTGGATAAAACAAAAGAAAACCTTCTTCAAAAAGAAAATGACGTCGCCAAACTGACAAATGATAATCAAAATCTTATTTTGGAACTTACATCACAAAAGCGAGATAACTATAACTTAACCAATCAGCTTAACGAATATGCAACGAATTTAGCTTCCAGCAAAGCCTCAATTGACAATCTTTCCCTTGAGCGTACTAATTTAAAAAACGAAATCGCCTCATTAAACGAAAGAATTAAAAACGTTAACGAACAAAGAAAAATTGAAAATGACAAACAAGAACATATATATAAAGATCTTGAGCAAAAGCTTACAATAATCGGCGAAAAACTGCTCAAGCAACGCAGTGCGGAATTGCAAAAATCAGGACAGGAACAATTTTCACTTGCTGTAAAACCGCTAAAAGAAGAACTATCAGTGTTTCGTGAATTTTTAAACTCAGTACAAAAAATAAATTCCGAGCAAGCAGGTTCACTTAAAAACGAACTATTAAAACTGCAGCAGGCTCAGCAGTCATTAACCAAACAGGCAGATGAGCTATCTTTTGCCCTCAGATCAAACGGCAAAAGTCAAGGTATCTGGGGTGAACATCAGCTTGAATTGGTACTGGAAAACTCTGGATTACGTAAAGGCTATGAGTATGATCGAGAAGTCGCAGGCAATCGATCCTTAGGAGAAAACGGTCGCCCTGACGTGGTTATTCGTTTACCTAAAGGACATTCCATTATTATCGATTCCAAATGCTCACTTACTGACTACACAGTCTTTATCAATGCAGCAAAAGAAGAAGAACGCAATGAAGCACTAAAAAAACATCTCAGCTCTTTAAAATCTCATATAAACGAGCTGGCAAAAGCAAAATATAATGAATATTTAAGTCTTAACTCCCCTTCTTTTGTCTTCATGTTTGTACCTATTGATAATGCTCTATCATTAGCGCTTAAAGAAGACAGCAATCTATATGATTATGCCGTAAAAAATAACGTATATTTAGTTTCACCTTCTAATTTACTGCCTGCCTTAAGAGTAGTATCAAATCTATGGGTGCTTTCTACACAAAATGACAGATTGCGCAAACTTGCCTCCGATGCGCAAAATATCTATAAAAAGTGCGATTTGGTTATTGAAGCTTTTGAAGATATGGAAAAACGTTATAAATCGCTAGGCGACAGCATCGATAATGCCGGCAACCGTTTCTACCGCGGAAAAGGAAATCTGCGCAATCTGCTGCAGGGCTTTTCGTTTAATTCCCCTAAAGCATTAAATGAAGCTGACGGAGCTATTATAGAGAAAGAACCTATTAAAAAGGCGCTTATAAGTAAATAGCGCCTTTTCAAACTTAAATTAGAAACGTCGAGAGCCTTTTTCGTCCTCGTCGTTTGGTTTCCTGAACAAGTCACTTGCTGAATAAGATGAGGTCGGAATCTCCTGATTCTGCATATTCTGCTTATTCTTAAAGAAACCGGCAATTACAGGTATAAGCATCATAGCGAGAACGTAAAGCAGGAAACCACCGCCGAAAATTCCTACGCCTAACATCATCATACCCATCATACCAAGACCGCCTAAAAATCCGAATAATCCGGCACGTGCTGCAGAATTAGCTGCAGTGCCTTTATTGGCATTTGCAGCAGTATTATTTTTAGAGGCATTAGTTGAGGCTGCAGATTTTCCTTTACCGCCAAAATTCATAGAAAAGCCCTTGTTTGCCCTTCCGAACCCGCCAAAGCCTCTTGCCTGCAAGGAATCATCAACAAAAGATACAGCGACGTCAGAAAAACCGTTAACTACAGCCACGCCTATTGAAGAAATATTCACAGAAGTTGAGGCGTGAGCCGCACCAAAAGATAAGAACAAACACAAAACCAATGACTTAACAAATAAAGAAAACTTTTTCACCTTAAATATCCTAAAAAAGAGAAAATTGAAAAATGATTATACTAAATCGTAGAAATATTAACACGATACCAAAACTACAACTGTTCGTTAATCGACAACGATCACAGTATTAAAAATGCATAAAGTTCATAGCACATCCCCTGCTGTCAAAACTTAAGAGGATGTGCTCATTAGACGTAGTAATATCAGTTAATAGTAATGACTCGCATACTGTCAGTCTGTCCCGACTTGCCCATAGTCATACCAAAAGTTACTACCAGCTTATCTCCTTTTTGCACCAGGCTGCGTGCTTTTAACTCTTCAATTGCAGCATATAAAACTTCATCACGAGTATTAAAAGACATTATATCCAGATCAAAAGGAAACACTCCGCGATACATGCACATCCAAGACACTGTTTTAGGATAACGGGAAAAAGCGTAAATCGGCAAACCGGAGCGGATACGAGACATCAACAACGGCAAGTGTCCGCTGTCGGAAAACGTTATTAAGCCATGAATTCCGCGCAAATGGTTAGCGGCAAACATTGCAGAAATAGCTATAGTTTCTTCAGCTGACTCAAAGATTCTGTCAGCACGATAATTAGAATGCTTAACTGAATTCTCAGCTCCATGACATACTTTTGACATGGCTGTAACCGTTTCAACCGGAAAATCTCCAGCTGCTGTTTCTGCTGACAGCATCACGGCATCAGTGCCATCCAATACAGCGTTTGCAACATCCATCACTTCAGCTCGTGTCGGCATCGGAGCTTTAATCATAGACTCCATCATCTGAGTTGCGGTAATTACAACCCTGTCAAGACCACGTGCTAAATTGATAAGATTTTTCTGAACGCTCATTAATCGAGCATCACCGATTTCAACTCCCAAATCTCCACGCGCTACCATAACGGCATCTGCCGCTAAAATAATATCGCGCATGGATTCTTCTGAAACTACGGCTTCAGCTCGTTCTACTTTTGCCACAATTCGAGCATCAGAGCCCGCTTCACGTAACAGCTTACGAGCATAAACCAAGTCCTCGCCAGAACGCGGAAATGAAATTGCCATGTAATCAAGATCTAAGGCTGCGGCATATTTAATATCTTGCTTATCTTTATCCGTTAAAGCAGGAGCAGAAAGTCCGCCTCCTTTTTTATTGATGCCCTTAGAGTTAGACAAAATACCTGCTACGATAACAACGGTATAAATCCTAGCGCCGTCGACCCTTTCAACCTCTAATTGGATCCTGCCGTCATCAAGAAGCAATACATCACCTGATTTTAAATCTTGAGGCAATGCTTTATAAGTAAGACCTACTTGATTCTGATCTCCGTCATCATGACCGAGTTCGGCATCCAAAACAAATTTATCACCAAGAGAAAGCTTTATCGGACCGTTTTTAAAAGCGCCTATACGGATCTTCGGTCCCTGTAAATCTCCCATAATTGCAACGGGAAGGCCCAATCTATGAGAAATTTCTCTTACTGCCTCAACACGGCGCTTATGATCTTCAAATGCTCCATGAGAAAAATTGATTCTGACTACATTTGCACCTGCTTTAATTATTCCTTCCAAAACTCCCGGACGATCAGTTGCAGGTCCTAACGTTGAAACAATTTTTGTACGACGTTTTTTAGGCATTTTTTTACCCTATAAATTTGCTCAAAACATGAATTAAAAAACAGCAATATATCTTCCATTCAAGTTTAAACCAAAATTAAGGACAAAACTTTTATCAACTGCTAAAAATTGTAAAGTCACAATTGACATTAAAGTCTAAAAAACACTGTTAGCCGGGATTTATATTTAGATTTTAGAAATCTTCTTTGATTATTCGAAGACATAAATATCCTAACCATCTAGCTAATTATGGAAAAATGCTTCGTGATCACCCAGACATGCGGCAACAAGACGCTTTCAATTCTTCAACACTATATCGTGAAAAAAGACATAATAAAAAAAATTACTCTACATGATGTACTTTGCTCTAAAAGATAGACATACACTACTAATATTTTTTGAAAAAAAACGCCCGATTTAAATCGAGCGTCTTAAACAAGCAAAAAACGTAAAATTACAGCGGGCAACCGATACGACGAGCAACTTCTTCGTATGCTTCAATAACACCGCCTAATCCCTGACGGAAGCGATCCTTATCAAGTTTCTTACGGGTCTCTTTATCCCATAAACGGCAGCCATCCGGAGAGAACTCATCACCTAGAATCAACTGACCATTGTATTTACCGAACTCAAGCTTATAGTCAACCAAGATAAGACCGGCTTTATCAAACAAATCTTTTAATACCTCATTAATCTTATAAGAAAGATTACGCATGGTATCGATATCTTCCTGAGTGCCCCAACCAAATGAAACGATATGAGAATCGTTAACCATCGGATCATCTAATGCATCACTCTTTAAGAAGAACTCAAAGGTAGGAGGATTAAGGTCAAGGCCTTCCTTAACGCCGTAACGCTTGCAGATTGATCCTGCGCTAACATTACGGACCACGCACTCAACCGGAACCATCTCTAACTTCTTTACCAAGCATTCGGTATCGGAAAGAAGTTCCTCAACATGGACAGGAATACCGGCTTCTTCAAGCTTCTTCATAATAAAGAAATTGAAGTGATTGTTTGTGCGTCCCTTACGATCTAACTGCTCAATTTTCTTGCCGTTAAAGGCTGAGGTGTCGTCGCGGAACAACATAATATAGTGATTAGGATCATCAGTTTCATAAACTGATTTTGCCTTGCCACGATAAAGCTCTCTTTTCTTTTCCATGATGAGATCCTGAAAAATAAATTAACATCAAAGCACATTGTGAACTTAATCACAATGCGCGTATTTTACTACAAAAAGCCTTAATTAGCAGAATTTAGAGCAAACTCTCTTGAAAGAGCTTGAGAGAATCCGCTGTAAAGCCCTGCAAGATCCGTAGCTGATAACGGTTTATCATCATCGTCATAGAAAGTAATAACCGTCTTATCACCGTTAACACCTAATCTTATGATGTATGAATTAGCTTCAAGATTAAACGGATTAACTCCTAAATCTCTAAAGAAATCCGGATCGTCTTCTTCAAGAGTTACATTAAATGAACCGTGAGAAATAGAAAATTCATCAATAATGAATCCGTATTTCGGCAGCATCTGCTGCATAACTCTCATGGTTTCATCATAAGGAGCATTTACGGTAAATGTTTCCTGATTATTGTTGTCAACACCGATTGAAACCGTTACATTACTTAAGTCCTGACTCTGAGAATTAACGGTACTATCAATTTCTTTGATAATACTATTGGCAAATCCCATTGCAAAACGCTCAAGCTCAATCGGAGTCAAAACATTTTCAAGCATCTTGCCGTTTGACAATTGTGTCATCGAACCGATAACCGAAGAGGCTATGCCTAAATCCCCATTTTGCGCTCTACCGATACGAATACGATAGATTTGATGGTAGCAAAGAGCATGCGACGCACGATTGGCCGGAGTATAAGGGACACCGAATTCATTAAAATCAGCAGCTAAAGTAGTAAGCTCAAATGCTCCGGGCGTAACTTGACCGACTTCAATATTAAGTCTCTGCAATACTTTACCTAAAAGTTGCCATGCCTGCTTCTCATCTGCAATTCCGTGAGCTCCGCCTTGCTTTAACCAAACAATAGCTTCACCTGCGCTCCATTGAGCATTAACTCCTAAAGCAGATCGCAAAGGAACTACAGGAGCCCTGACATCGATATCCTTACCGATTTCTCCAGTATTGGTATAACTTAACATCGGAACGTCCATCGATCGGTCGGACGGAGGAACTGCAAGTCCCGGAGGAACCACCAGCTGATCTGGAATATCAGTAACCTCTGCATGCTCATAATAGCCTGTAGGCTCACGTAATGACGTATCAACAGTACCGTCAAAATACTGCCACCAATGACGAATAATATTACAGCCTGCAAGCTGAGTACTTGCTACTGCCATACTCAATGCCATTACGGTGAATTTGATTTTTGACAAAATCTTTCTCCTTTAATAGCCGTTAACGTACGGAAAAATCCTTAGTACGTTTTTTAAGCTCACGCCACCATTTGTCATTATTTAAATACCATAAAAGCGTAAGCTTAATACCTTCTTTGAAAGTTAAAGAAGGTTTAAAGTTAAGTTCTGCCTCAGCTTTTCTCGGATCTATAGCATATCGACGATCATGTCCCGGACGATCGGTAACATGAACGATAGCTTTTTTGCACGACATACCTTTTGCCGGATAAGCAGACGGGTAGCGATCTTTTAAACTTGAATCTTCTTTAAACTCTTCATCAATGCATTCACATACCGTATTGACTACTTCAAGATTGGTAAGTTCTGCTCTACCGCCTATATTCCATGTTTTATCAGACTGACCGCTGAGAATAGCAGCATCGATAGCTCTGCAATGATCATCGACAAAGAGCCAATCACGAATTTGTTTTCCATCACCGTAAACCGGAACTTCCTTACCGGTAAGCAAGTTAGTTATGACAAGAGGAATAAGCTTTTCAGGAAACTGACGCGGTCCATAATTATTGGAACAATTAGTGATGGTTGCCTTTAATCCGTAAGTATGGACAAAAGCTCTTACTAAACAATCAGATGATGCTTTAGATGCTGAATACGGAGAATTAGGACGATACGGATTCTCTTCTGAAAAAGGAGGATCTGTCAAAGATAACGTTCCGAACACTTCATCAGTAGATATATGATGGAAATGTCCATGGCATACACCGTCTTTTACCCACATCTTATAAGCTGCTTTCAACAAGCAGTATGTGCCTTCAATATTGGTCTTGATAAAGGCATCAGGTCCTAAAATCGAGCGATCAACATGAGACTCAGCAGCAAAATGGACTATCACGTCTATTTTGTATTTCTCAATTAAAGAAACCACCAACTTCTCATCAAGAATATCGCCTTTAACGAAAGTAAAATGCGGATTATCAATAAGCGGATCCAAAGTTTCCCTGCATCCGGCGTAAGTTAAAGCATCTAAAACTACAACATTATCTGCAGGAAAATTTGTCAAATGATAAAAAACGTAGTTAGAGCCGATAAAACCGGCTCCTCCAGTAACCAGCAAGTTAGCCATACAAAATTAATTCTCGGTTAAATCATTATGAACAAGCGGCTTTTGCAGATAATTAAATAAATTCTCACTTACCATATTGAGAACCTCTTTAATACTGCTAAGTTCAGGATCGTAGGCATTAATATATGTAGGCTCTGAATCTGCTTCGTAATAGCAAACGCTTGAAAATACAGCATCGACATCGGTATCAGATAAAGTAAGCGAACAACGAAAATCTACAAAACGCTCTACTCCTGCTTGAATCAGCAAAGGATCACGCATGATTTTTCTAAAGTTAATCACGCCCATAGATCTGTCTTCTAAGAAAATCTTCTTCGGACGAACGCCCTCTTTTACCCAATGCTCTGCTTTGTCATAAGCACGTTCAAGCATGCTTTCGGAGTGATAAGAAAAGGCTACTTCATAGTCGCTGCCGGGAGGCGGTGCCATGTTGTCGTCTTTTTCATTTTCATTTTCAAAATCTGACATTTTTTGCTCCTTACTATTTCAAATCATGCCTGAGTTTTTTTGTTATCACGTAAAGCCACGGTTAAATTAAATACCGGAGCCCCTTCAACAAAATCTTTTGATTCAACACAGAAATATCCTTCACGTTCAAACTGGAAGGAATCTCCGACTTTTGCATTTTTAAGTGAAGACTCTAAAGCTGCATCTTTGATGATTTCTTTTGAGTTTTCATCAACACATGCAAGAAAATCCTCTTCTGCGCCGGGATTAGGGACTTTAAACAACCTGCCGTATAAACAAACTTGTCCCCTATAACAATCATTGGCATTTACCCAATGAATAACTCCCTTTGGTTTATGTCCTTCAACATCAGTACCAATAGAATTAGGTACAGCTTCTACATGAACGCAGGTTACATTACCGTTTTCATCTTTTTCGCAAGATACAGCTTTTACGATATAAGCATGACGCAAACGAACCTCATAACCTAACTTAAGACGCTTGTACTGTTTGTTTGCCTGTTCTCTGAAATCTGCAGCATCAATGAAAAGCTCTTTGCTAAGAGATAATTCGCGAGATCCTAAGTCTTCTTTCTCAGGATGATTAGGAACGGTTACTTTATCAACAGTTACACCATCTTCACCGAAATTATCAATTACCAACTTTATCGGGTGCAAAACAGCAAGAGCACGCGGAGCCTTTGTATTCAAATCATCACGAACACAAGTTTCAAGAGCGCTCATTTCTACGGTGTTTTCCTGCTTGGTAACACCAATACGGCGGCAAAACTCACGAATTGAAGCAGGAGTATAGCCGCGTCGGCGCAATCCTGAAATCGTAGTCAAACGCGGATCATCCCAACCGTCTACAAGACCTTTTTCAACCAAAAGATTTAATTTTCTTTTTGACGTCAAAGAGTACTCAAGATTAAGTCGGCTCATTTCATACTGATGAGGACGAGCTTCAATACTTATATGATCTAAAACCCAATCATAAAGACGGCGGTTATCCTGAAATTCCAAAGTACATATAGAATGGGTAATCCCCTCAATCGCATCAGATATGCAGTGAGTAAAATCATACATCGGATAAATGCACCACTTATCCCCGGTTAAAGCATGAGATGCAAACCTTACGCGATAGATAACCGGATCGCGCATGCAAATAAACGGCGATGACATATCAATTTTGGCACGCAGGCATGCTTTTCCTTCTTCAAACCCGCCGTTTTTCATTTTTTCAAATAAGGCCAGGTTTTCTTCCACACTGCGATAGCGATACGGACTATCTCTGCCAGGCTCTTTTAAAGTACCTCGATACTCACGAATTTCCTCCGGAGACAGTTCATCCACATACGCAAGACCTTTATTAATTAGTTCTAATGCGTAACCGTACAATCTGTCAAAGTAATCAGATGAATGACGAACTTCTCCCGACCAACTAAATCCAAGCCACTTTACATCTCTCTCAATTGAACGAATGTATTCAAGATCTTCTTTTACAGGATTGGTATCATCAAAACGCAGATTACAAGTACCGTTATAATCTCTGGCTAAGCCGAAATTTAAACAAATAGATTTAGCATGTCCGATATGCAGATAACCGTTAGGCTCAGGCGGGAAACGAGTTGCAATATTTGTAACTCTTCCCTCTTTTAAGTCTTCGTCAATAATATCTGTAATAAAATTGCGCGGAATTCTTTCTTCATTAACTTTTTTGTCTTCCATCGCAGCTCCAAAAAACATAAACAAATTTTATTTACAGCTCTTTTTTAAAAAGCCCCTAAGATTAACTGCTAAAAAGCGAACATTAATCTAAAATCAATTACCATATCTCGTTCATTTACTGCTTATAAAAAACAATTTAAATGCTTTTAAAAGTTTTAATAAACGACAAATCTCATGTCCTTAGACAAGGATTTCCGGTATTTTTCTAATTACATTCTCCTGATTTTAGCAAAGCTGCATAAAAGCCTCAATTTTTTATCTGTTTTTATCAATAAAAGCTTTGATTTATATAACAAAAAATTAAATTTAATTAATTATGTAAAAACACATCCATTAATCAATTACTAAAGTCTTTGTTGATTTTTATCAAAGCCATATACGCAAATAAGAAATTTAAATGTTAAAATGTGACGCTAAAATTAAGCGTTTAAAATTCAAAACGCCTATTCTTTTGAGGAAAAAACACAAATGAGCTTCGAATCCGAAAAGCCGTTTAACGATTTTCAGCATTTTGCCCGCGGAATTCGCCGCAGCGGCGAATTTTCGATCCGCGAATCAAATCTTTTAGAGCAATGCGGTACTGCTATGATGGAACTTCATAAAGGAATCCGTAAGCCTAAAGATGAAACCGAAGAAGTTTTTTTAAAACAACTCAATAGTGCCGAAGTAATAACCGATCCTTATGCTAAGGTATTCAAGAAGTATTTACAGGTGATTCAACCGCGTCACTTACATCGTTTGTGCTCCGTCGGCAGTGATGATGATATCGGTGATTTTAACTCATCCTCTTCATCTGAAGACTCAAATATTGATTAACCTAAAGAACTCCGCTTAATGCGGAGTTTTTTTTTAAAGAGCTAAAAAAGCTAAAACCGCACATACGGACAAAATCACGGTAACGGATAAAGGTGCCTTTAACACAGAACTTACAATTGCAACAACTGTTCCGACACTTGCGGCATTCATATACCCAGGCACACTATAAAAAATGCCGGGGAAAACCAAAGCAGTCATAGCCGTATACGGAATCAAATTTAAAAATCTCTCAAGCCAAGGAGTAAGTTTAACTTTGGAAATAAATAAAGCCGGAACAACACGCGGCAAATATGAAACAAGACACATTCCTAAAATAATAAACAAATAGCGATTATCTTCCATTACTTGCTCTCCTCTGCAACATTACAATTTTGAAGAGATCTTCCCCGCTCTTTACTAGAAGGCTTAATTAAGCAAGCACCAATCGCAGCCCATAATAAAGTAGAAATTACTATCGCCCAACTTCCGTCAATAAATAAAGATAATAAACAATTAAACAACGCAGTCATAATCACCATCAAAGCAATCTTATGATTGCTTTTACAACCGGGCACTACTAATGCAATAAAAAGAGCATAGAGAGCAATTCCGAGTCCGGCAGCAACCCAACCCGGCAAAATCGAATTAGCAATAACCCCTATTACTGCACCGCTTATCCAAGACGAGTAAGTCAGTATAATAAGACCTGCTATATAAGGTAATTTTGCCCGTTCCTCAGGAGCAGTAGTAAAAATAGCAAAAGTCTCATCAGTAATATAAAAAGAAGTCCATGCTTTAATCGGCGCTTTTAAATAAGGCATACGATTAAAAACACAAGCGCTCATTATGAAATATCGAAAATTGATTAAAAATGTTCCGATAAATATTGCTGCTAAACTTGCGCCTTGTGCCGTCATTCCGACACCAAGAACCTGCCCCGATCCTGAATATACGGAAAAAGACATCAATATCGTCTCAAAAGGTGAAAATCCTGCCTGAAGAGCAGACACTGCATATGCGATACCGACCGGGATATACCCCAAAACCACGGGAATTCCGTGTTTCATACCAAGAAAAAATAATTGACGAGAATTCATTTTTATAACTTACAAAAAAATAACGCGCGATAGTTTAGCACCAAATTCGAGCAACCGACATAGTTGAACATTAATCTGCAAAATGAATTTTATTTAGTATCAGACCTTAATATGACCGACAGAACAAACAACAAAGTAAAACTGTTTACCTAAAAAAACAAGTTATAGCGTGATTTTAAATAAAATCGCAAATGCGAAACATTTCCCTTAAAGAGTTAAATATTGTTCATATATGCGAACTTTTCGTCTTGGTGAATTTTTTCTGTTTAACATATCAAAAAGCCGATATAAAGGCATTTTTAAACAGAATTTATACAAAAATTCATGTTAATTTAATACCAACTTAATACGAGATAGGATGATTATTTTTCATGTTTATGAATGATTTTTATTCTCATTCAGTAAAAAACGAAGATCTACAATCAAACACCAAACAGGTGAAATCAGTTGTCAGAACTGTAGATCTTCTTCTTTTATTTGCAGACACGCGACGTTATCTAACACTTCAAGATATCAGTGAGATGATGAACCTACCGAAATCTTCTACTTTTGAACTGGTTAACACTATGGTACAGAAGGGAATTTTGGAACTGAAAAATTCCGGTAAAAAGACTTACGGTCTCTCCCTATTAGCTTTCGAAATAGGCTCTGCGGCTGTAGCGGATTTAGGTGTTATAGATATCGCACGACCATACCTCCAAGAATTGAACCGTGTAACCGGAGGAACAGTATTTTTAGGAACTGAAAATCGCGGAAAAATTGTTTACTTAGACAGAGCTGAAGATCTGTCTTTAGTAAAGGCTGATGCAAAAATCGGTTCAAGACGAGATTTACACTCTACATCATTAGGTAAAGCTATGCTTTACGCATATCCTGATGACTTAATTTTAAAACTTTTAGGTCCGGAGCCATATCCAGCCAATACACCTCTTACCAAAACAACTTCTTTTGCCATTTTACAAGATGCTCGTATATCACGTGAAAGAGGATTTGCCGTCGATGACAGAGAAGACGGCCCTTATATGTATTGTATCGGATCAGTATTGCGCAATCACCGCAATGAGCCTGTCGCATCTATTTCAGTGTCCAGTCTTGTAAATCAAATAACCGAAAATAAAAAAAGATTTATCGCAGACAAGGTTAAAGAAGCAGCTTTACAAATCTCTCGTCAACTCGGTTTTTGCGGAGAAATTTTGTATTAACAGTCAAATACAAAAGGAGAAACATGATGAAAAAAATCTTGAATAGCGTAGATACGACGATCCACTGGATCGAAGATACCGTTTCTGCAGTTTCACTCGCTGCAATTGTAGCAATCGCTGCAGCCAACACTATAGATCGTTATATATTTGATTCTGGCTTTCTGTGGGCAGACGAGTTAAATCAAGCTTTATTGGTAACAATGGCAATGTTTGGCAGCGCCCGCGCTGTTCGTACCGGCGGACACATTGAGTTTGGCACAGTAAGCAGTTTACCTAAATCAAAATCTGTACGTATTGCTATACGCTCAGCTATTTTAGCAATTACTATAGGATTTCTTATTTTCTTATTCATTATCTGTGCCCAATACACAGCAAGGGGAACAATTCTCAGTACAGTTCTAAAAGTTCCAAGAATGTACTACTACATGTCTATGCCGATAGGATTTGCTCTTTGTCTTTATGAATATATTCGTACTTCTAAAAACAAAATAGTAAATGATCCTATTTCACAAGGAAATGAATAGGAGAACAAAAAATGGGCATTATCATCACATTACTTATCATTGCTACTTTCGTCTTTATTATAGTAGGTGTACCGATTTATGTAACCTTACTGCTGACAGGGGTCCTTAGTTTAGGAGTATTAGCAAGCAGTACAGGCACTCCAATTGCAACCGTAGCGGTATCCCAGGCTATTTATAACGGAATGGGAAATTTACCGTTACTTGCGATTCCTTTCTTTATGCTCGCAGGTGAAATCATGAACCGCGGCGGCATCACTGAGAAATTGATCCGTTTTGCATTACTGCTAATTGGTAGACTTCCGGGTAATTTAGCACATGCAGGAATTGTATCCAGTATGTTTTTCGGTGGAATTACCGGTTCTGCTCAGGCCAGCGCTTCATGTATGGGCGGAATTTTAATTCCAGCAATGAAAAAAGAAGGATATTCAGTTAGAGAGGCTGCAGGAGTTATCTCTGCCGCTGCTGTTTGCGGACCGATTATTCCTCCTAGCATCATCATGGTTGTTTACGCTACTGCAGTAGGTGCTTCTGTTGGTTCTATGTTCATGGGAGGTATTTTACCGGGACTTCTGATCGGCCTTTCCTTAATGTTCGTCGTAATTTTGCGCGATCGAGTCTGCCATTTCCCCAGAAGAACCGAAAAGTTGACTTCTGATGAAATTAAAAAGTCTTTACTTGATGCCATAATTCCTCTTGGCATGCCGCTCATAGTAGTAGGCGGCATTATGGGAGGTATTTGTACAGCTACAGAGGCTGGAGCCATCGCTGTGGTATACAGCTTAATAGTAAGTTTGTTTATCATTCGTACTTTAACTTTCAAAGATTTATGGCCAATCCTACTTAATGCTGTCAACAGTGCCGCTCCTTTACTGTTAATTATCGCCTGTGCCCGAGTTTTCAGCTACGGTCTCACCGCTTTGCAAATGCCGGTAATGGTCAATGACCTAATCTTATCCATTACCGAAAACAAATGGGTTTTCCTGCTACTTGTCAACATTCTGCTTCTTATCATGGGCATGTTTATGGACGGAGGAGCTGCAGTAATTATTCTTGCTCCAATCCTTGCTCCTGTTGCTTTAGCCATGGATATAAGCCTGATCCACTTCGGCCTTGTAATGTGTCTTAACCTTACTATCGGATGCATCACTCCGCCGCTTGGTTACTGCTTATTCATTACAGGAAAAATCGGCAAGATTTCCATTGAAGAAACCGTTCGTGGCATTATGCCCTACCTTCTTATTGAGATTGTTGTATTGCTTGCAATTACATACATCCCTGGTCTCGTCACTTATATACCTGAAGTTTTAGGATACAAGATCTAAAAGAGGCAATAAAATGAGACGTATTGCGTTAGTAGATTATGGCAAGCTAGAACTCCAAAACGGAATTGCTGAAATAAAAGAACTTCAGCAAGGAACAGTAAAAATTGCAGTTAAAGCCTGCTCAATATGCGGTAGTGATATTGCACTTTATCGCGGACAGAGATCTCTAAAAGACGAGAGATACTTCGGACATGAATTCTCTGGCATTGTTACTGATGCCGGCACCCAAGCTAATGGTATAAAAGTCGGAATGAGAGTAGCAAGTGAACTAAGCCGAACTTGCGGACAATGCTGGAACTGCCTAAACGGACTCAAAAACTATTGCAAAAGCATGAATAATGCTTTGCTTCCCGGAGGTTTTTCCGAAGAAACTTTAGTTCTTAATACACCAGAATACAGTTTCTTAAGTCAAATACCTGACTCTTTGGATTTTGAGACGGCAGCGCTGCTTGAACCTACAAACTGTGCTTTCCGCATCGCCCACCAGGCAAACATAACACCGGGTGGCAGTGTTGTGATTTTTGGTTTGGGCGCAATGGGCATAATTTCAGCTCTTATTTTAAAAAGCTTAGGTGCAAGAAAAGTTGTCGGTGTCGACCGCAGTCTTCAACGCCTTCAAAAATTACGTTCTCTTTCCTTAATTGATGTTGTAAACGGAAACGACACTAACTGGCTTGAACAAGTTCAAGAAATGACCTCCAGTAAAGGTGCTGACATTGTAATTGAAGCAACAGGAGCCACCTCAGTTCTTGGTGATGTCTTTAAGACAGTAAGACCTGGTGGCAGAATTGTTGTAGCTAGTGTTTATCATGCTCCGGCTGGAGATTTAACTTTGTTGCCCATTATGAGGAAAGAGTTAACTATCGTCGGTGCAAAAGGTCCATATCCTCACATTACTTCCGAAGGGAAGTCAATACCTGTTCAAATCATGATGAAACTGCAAAAAGAGCTTCAAAAACTTGTCACAGTTTACGACTATAAAGACGCATTACAAGCTTTTGAAGATGCAATGTCAGGTACGGCAATCAAAGCGGTTATACGCTTTAATTAAGGTTTATTTTAAAACTAAACAGCAGTGAAACTTTTAATATCAGAAACACTGCCAAAAGGAGATGTTTATGAAAAAATTAAATTCATTATTATGCGCTGGTATCGCTTTAGCTATGCTATCTGCATGTTCTGACGGAGATAAGCCATCCTCCAGCAGTGCTGAAACAGCAAAAGATGCTTCCACTGTAGTTAAATACTCTGTTGTATTCGCATCAAGCGGCACACAAGCAGATGGAGCACACGCACTTGAAAAACTAATCTCTGAAAAATCAAACGGTCGCCTTACAATGCAATTTTATCCTTCTGCACAATTAGGAGATAAAGTCGCGACTTTTGAAGGTTTACAAAACGCTACCATAGAAATGACCGAGTGTGCTGTTACCGACTTATCTGCTTTTAATCCTATCTGGTCGGTTTTTTCCCTTCCTTACTTATGGGATAGTGGGGAACAAGCCATAAAAACAATAATGGATCCAGCAGTCGAAAATGTACTTAAAGCAGATGCAGAAGCCAACGGTTTTAAGATTATCGCTTGGACTGATTTAGGCAGCCGCAGCTTTGTCAACACCAAACGTCCCATTAATACTCCTGCTGATCTTCAAGGTCTTAAAATGCGTGTCATGGAAGATGCCGTTCTAGCTGATTCTGTAACAGCAATGGGAGCGATTGCAACACCACTTCCGTTTAGTGAAGTATATACTGGTATGCAACAAGGCACGCTTGACGGAGCCGACTACCAAATCCCCAATGTCTTGGCTGCTGCATGGCAGGAAATCTGCAAATATATGTCACTAACCGAACATTTCACTATTCCTGATGTGGTTTTCGTCAGCAAAGCTTGGTATGACAACCTTTCTCCTGAAGAGCAAAAAGCCATCACCGAAGCAGGAGCTGCTTTTACTCAACAGTGGAATACTGAGATTTGGCCTAACGCTATTAACTCATCCCGCGCAAAACTTGAAGAAGCCGGCATGCAAATCAACGAAGTTGATAAAAAACCTTTTGTTGACGCTGTAAGCAACGTTATTAACAACTTCCTTGCCAATGCCTCAGATGAACAAAGAGAGTTTTACAACTTGATTGTTGAAACCCGTAAAAAATATTAAACAACTAATCTAATGTTTTACAAATAAATTTTATACCTTGCCAAGGCGGGGCAGAATAGATTTCCGCCTAAAAAACAAAACATTATCTATATAATGGAGAAAAACATGTATACCAATAGATTACACGGCGTCGTCATCCCGACCATTACCCCTATGCATGAGGATGGCACTCTTGATGTGCCCTCACTTGAAAAATATACCGAATTCCTAATAGGTACCGGCATTAACTGCCTATATCCCAACGGCACCAACGGCGAAAGCTTGATGCTGACTAAAGAAGAGCGCGAAACAGTAGCCCAAACCATGAGCGACGTAAATGCCAAGCGTCTTCCCATTTTCATTCAGTGCGGCAGCATGACCACAGAAGAGACCGCATCACATGTCAAACACGCCGTAAAAATCGGAGCCGATGGTGTTGGCATCATGACTCCTGCCTTCTTCACTATGGATGAAGAAGCAATGTTTGAATACTACAGCGATGCTATCAAAGATGTCCCTACTGATTTCCCGATTTATGTTTATAACATCCCAGGATGCACTACAAACGATGTCACTCCGACACTTCTTGGACGTCTTATGAATACATTCCCAAATGTGATCGGCATCAAATACAGCTGTCCCAATCTGATGCGCATTGAAGACTATCTAAGATGCTGTGAGAGTAAACCTGACATTTTAATCGGTTGTGACAGTTTGTTTTTGCAGTGTCTCATCACCGGAGGTGTCGGTACCGTAACAGGTCCCGGAGCAGTATTCTACAAACGCTTCAATCGTGTCTACCGTCAATATATGGCAGGGGATCTCAAAGGCGCTCAAGAGACGCAAAATCAAATTGTCAAACTTGATCGTCAGTTAGCCGGAATACCGGGCATCCCGGCTCTTAAAACCATGTTGAAACAACGCGGCATTATCGAATCAGACACCTGCCGCAAACCATTACGCAAGCTAACGCAAAAAGAATGCGACACCATTGCCCGTGTCATTGAAAACTATGATAAAGAAGAGGAAAACATCCATGAGTGACAAGAAAATCAGAATCGGCGTTATCGGTGTAGGCTACGTCGCAAAAAATAATTTTCTACCGGTACTTCCGCGCTTTGACGATGTCGAATTCGTAGGTTTAATGGCAAATCATCTGGAAAGCGCACAACATGCCCAACGCTTATGCGGTGCTCAACATGCTGTTTCCTCTTTGCAAGAGCTCGTAGATCTAAACTTAGATTGCGCTTTCGTACTGACACCTAAAGCCTGTCATGCCGAACAAATATCTTTCTTGCTTGAACACGGACTTGACGTCTACAGTGAAAAACCTATGGCAACAACATTGCGTGATGCCGCCCACATCGCAGATCTGGCTGAAAAGACCGGACATAAATTAATGATCGGATTTAACCGTCGCTATGCTCCTGTATGCCAAAAGGCTAAAGCAGCGTACGGCGAAGGTCATCCTGAAGTCATAATCGCCCAGAAAAACCGTCCCGCTACAGAATATCGCGCCACCTTGGAAAATGCTATCCATATGGTTGATTTAATGCGCTATTACGGCGGTGAAGTAAAAAACGTCAATGCGTTGACTAAATATAGCGATCCGTATTATGAAACCTTTACTACAGCGCAGCTTGAATTTGATAACGGAGCATCCGGAATGTTAATTGCCGCCCGTTGCTCAGGGCAATGGGAAGAAACCATTGAACTTCACGGCAATAATCTTTCAGCTTTTATCAAAATGCCTGACAGTGTCACCGTAACCGATGCACAAGAACAGCATACAACAGTAATGACACCGCTTGCTATGGGATGGGCGCGTTCTGAGGATAAGCTCGGTTTTACTAACGCAATCCGTCATTTCCTTGACTGCGTTCGCGACAACAAAAAACCTATAACCGATGCAGCTGATGCTTATAAAACCCATGAACTGCTGGACCGTATTTTGCGCAGCGCCGGTCTTCCTGCTATGGACTAAGGAGAAATATGATGTTTAAAATTGCCGGACATACTATGGGAACTCCTGAATATACCGTATTAGAAGCAATTGAGCTAATGCATAAAATTGGAGCAAATGGAATCGAAATTGTTGTTCAAGACGACTATCGTTCAGGTATTCCTTGTAATTGCGATGAAAAAACATTAAAGGAAATAAAGGATTGTGCAGAGCGCAATAACATCAAAATTATTTGCCTGACTCCATATAATTCATATTTCAATTCCCTTGACGAAAAAAAGCGCCGCCAAGAAATTGACGCCATCAAAAAAGTTATTGATTACTGCGAATTTTTCGGAGCCAAATACATTCGTATATACGGTGGTAATTTAGCAGCAGGCGATAATGAAAAGCTTGCTGAACGCCGCGCCAAACTTATTGAGTCAATGCGTGAGCTTGGCGATATTGCCGCTCAAAAAGGCGTAACCTTGGTAATTGAAAATCATTTTAATACCATGTCGGTTTCCGCCAAAGACAGCGCTGCACTTATCCGCGATATCAATCATCCTGCCGTCCGCATCCTTTACGATCAGGCTAATCTTACTTTTACCGAAAACGAGGATTACCTTCATGCTATAGCATTGCAGCAGCAATACGTTGCTTATATGCATGTTAAAGACTTAGTGTTCAAAAAGGGTGTTGCGTTCTCCTCGTCAAACGTAGCCCATCCCGATGAATCCGAACGCAACGTATACACACGTATCGTCGGGGAAGGTGTCGTTCCTTGGCCAGAAATTCTGCGTCTAGTAAAAGAGCACGGTTATGAAGGATGGCTCTCACTTGAATATGAACGCCGCTGGCATCCTGATGATATTCCCGATGCTTCTATCGGTATGAAAAAATCAATTGAGTACTTACGCAGTATCGATCTGTAAATCACTGCCGGGAAAATCCCGGCATATTGCGGAGAAATGAATCGTGAATAAATCCACCATGAAAATAGCTCTTTTGGGTGTAAGCCATTGGCACTTACCACTTTATTTACCAGGTTTACCTGACGGGTCCGTTGTCGGAATAAGTGATGATAACGAAGAAATTGCCTCACGCTTTGCTGCCCCCTATGCCTGCCAATATTTTACGGACTACCGTCAAATGCTGCGCACGGTAAAACCCGATTTCGTCTTCGCTTTTGCACCACATAATCAAATGCATGAAGTGGCAAGTTACCTTATAAATGAAAAGATCCCTTTTACTATTGAAAAGCCTGCTGGGCTTAATCAAGAAGAAGTCGCAGATCTATACAATAAATCCGAGCAAAAAAACGTCTTCTGTGCAATTCCCTTTGTATGGCGCTACAGCGACACCGTAAATGACTTAAAACAGCGTTATCTAAAAGGACAAATCAACCACATGTCATATAGGTTCGTAGCAGGTCCTCCTTCTCGCTATTTAGCCACTTCTCGTTGGATGCTGTCACAAAAAACCGCCGGCGGCGGATGTATGACTAATTTAGGCGTACATTTTATCGATATGGCTCTATATCTTACAGGATGCACAAAGGCAAAGACACTTGCCTCCGTTTATCATTACGCATATGAATACGATATCGAAACCTATGCTTCCTCACTGCTGCAGCTTGACTCGGGTGCCTCATTAACACTTGAAAGCGGCTATGCTTTCCCAATGACTGACGGAATAAAGCGCGAAAATCGCTGGACGATAGTTACCGATAAGGGTTACTACACCCTCGCTGAAAATGATTTGGAAATACGCGTATTTGATGATATGCCCCAACATATTGGATTAAATACTGACAGTGATCCTTATTACGAAATTTTCGCCCGTACTACATTAAACGACTACGAAAACGGAATCCGCCCCCGTGCTTCCCTAAAAGAAATGCTTGAGACGCGAATTATTCTTGATGACATCAACGCCAAAGCTGCAGCTTTGCGTAAAAACAAATAGAAGGAGCAACAATTATGAAACTAGGCGGATTCGGATTAATAGAGCATTATGAATCCATTAGTGCTGCTGGCTATGACTATGCTGAATTGGATATGCCTGAAATTGAAGCGCTTTCAAATGATGCCTTTGCGCAATTTAAAGACAAAACAGCATCCGTCGGTCTACCAATTCTTACCGGAGCGCGTATTCTGCCGATTGCAGTACCTACTTTCTTTATTGACGGCTTTAATCCTTCAAAGCTTGCTCCCTATCTTAAACACAGCTGCGAACGAGCTGCAGAACTAGGAATCAAAAAGGTTATTTTAGGCAACGGCAAAGCCCGTATGTTACCAAAACCTGCCAGCATTAAAAATGAAGCTGTATTTCTGGAACTGTTACGCATGATGTCCGAAATTTCCGGAGAAAACGACCAAGAAATGATCTTAGAGCCGCTCGGTCCCAAGTATTCAAACTATATCAATACGCTTGAAGAAGCTGTAGAAATTGTTAACAGAGTTAACATAAAAAATCTCTACATCATGGCAGATCTGCGCCATATGCTATGGTCAAAAGAAAGTCTTGATGATTTGTCGTCATTCGTAAACTATGTTCACCACGTCCACGTTGACTATCCACTGTCATTCCCTGAACGCGGATATCCTTGTGCATCAGACGATTATGATTACAGCAAATTCGTCAATGAATTAATAAAATCAGGATACAACGATACTCTTACAATCGAAGCTGACTTTCCAAAAGACTGGAAAATCGCCCGACAGGGAGCAATGGAAGTTCTTCAAAAATTATTTAAATAACAATAGAAAAACAAACCTTAAAAAGCTATTTAAATAAATTTTTAACTTAAAACCTTGATGCCGAATATCAGGAGTACTTATGCCATCAGTCTTAAATTTCGGATCTTTAAATATCGACTACGTTTATGGGGTCGAGCATTTTGTCAGTGCCGGAGAAACCCTAGCATCAACATCGCGTGAAGTTTTTGCGGGAGGCAAGGGGTTAAATCAATCCGTTGCTTTTGCTAAGGCCGGATGTTCTGTATATCATGCAGGAGCTATAGGTAAATTTGATGGAGAGATTTTACTTAATGTCTTAAAAAAGGCAGGAGTTGATATTTCCAATATCCAGCTACGTGAAGACGTCACCAGCGGGCATACCGTCATTCAAGTAGACAAAAACGGGCAAAACTGCATTCTCTTATATGGAGGAGCCAATCAAAGCCTACAAAAAGATCATATAAAACAAGTTCTATCCAAATTTACAGTAGGCGATTTGCTGATGCTGCAAAATGAAGTCAATAATCTTGATTACATGATGGAAGAAGCATCTGCTCGCGGTATTCAAATTGCATTCAATGTTTCACCGTTTTGTCCTGCTCTCTTAAACTTGCCCTTGCATCTTTGTTCTTATCTTTTGGTAAATGAAGTAGAAGCTGCAGGTATTGCGCAATGTTCACCTAATGAAAAACCAGAAAAACTGCTTGCAGCATTAGAAAAACACCTTCCTGACGTTAATATTGTTCTTACTTTAGGAGCAAGAGGATCAATATTTAAACCCGTAGGAAGTGATCCTCTTTATCAGGGAATTTTTAAAGTACAAGCAATAGATACCACAGCGTCGGGTGATACCTATACCGGATTTTTACTCGGTTCTCTTTTACAGGGTAAAAACGCAAAAGAAGCTCTTAAAATCGCTGCTTGTGCTGCTGCCGTTGCTGTTACCCGCAAAGGTGCTGCACCTTCTATTCCTTCTTTACAAGAAGTTTTAACAAGTGATTTAATCAAAAACGAGGATTGCTCCTTTTAAACCTTGCTAATATCAAGCTGAAAATCAATACGGCAGTGAAACACTATAAAAAAGCTGTTTATGCCGTATATGATATTACGGTAAAACGATCAAAAGACAATGCTTTTTTCTCATATCCATGTCCTTAAGCATATGAAAAATTAGCCTCAATCGTAGTCTTTATCGGGGCTTTGGACAAAAATTCAATCACAGCTTCAAGGCTTTTAAATTTTTCTTCCCGCGTTTTTGAAGTTTGTGATTTTTGATATTGATTGGCAATAGTTCGGATCATCTTAAAATTCTGCTTAAGCGCACGGATGTTGAGTTTAAATAAATTTACACAATATTCGTCCCACCACGGGTCACAATTGACGAATACCTTGTACATGGAGATGTAATACCTGT
>NZ_GL831067.1:0-20648 GCF_000188195.1 Succinatimonas hippei YIT 12066 | reverse complement strand
CGATGTTTTCTTGATCCTTAAGATCATTGCTATGCTTTTTTTTTGAAAAAAACTAGACAAGAACAATTTTTCTCTATAAAATAGCCCGCACTTGCCAAAGTGGCGGAATTGGTAGACGCAGCGGATTCAAAATCCGCCGCTAGCGATAGTGTGTGGGTTCGAGTCCCACCTTTGGCACCATCTGTTTTCCCCTTCTAAAAAAACTTCCCCAAAATTTTTCAACAAAAATTTTTGAATCTCTGTTTTTGTATTTCTAATTTCGAGTTTCTAAAAACCTTTTCGCAATTTAATTGCTTGAATTTAAATATGTTTTACTTATGGCGATAGTAATATTATCTTGTGTTTTCCCGATTTCCTACTAAAAATAAAGCCCAGTTTACCTACTGAGCTTCATGAAAAAACACTAAATTTTCTAGCGTATTAAATAAACAATTAAAGCAAAAATTGCAATTACAACCACTGCAGTTATTGAAATCGTCTTAATTTGGGTTTTCTTGGCTTTTGCCCTTAATTCAGCAATTCTTTTAGTAATATAAGCCGATCTTTTTTCCATACCTTCTTGTGTTTCCGCATCTTTGCCAAGAGGGATATTAAGATCCTGAGCTCTCTTCAATTCGCTGGCAAAAACCTGCGGCAGCATCATTTCATCAAACTTTTTTAAATTCTTAAGCTCGGTTTTATAGTTAACCGGATCTGGTGAAGACAGCATCTTCGCAATTTCATCATAGTAATTAACCATGTTAAAAACCTTTATAAATCAAATTAAAATAATATTCTGCAAATCACAGTGTCTCAAACTTTACGCCTTAACAGAGCAATAGCTAAAAGCATAAACACCAAAGTCGGTAAACTCGCTCCTAAAATAGGAGGGATACCATAGACTAAAGCAAACGGGGCACCAATCTGATTTGCCAAATAAAAACCGAAACCTAAAGCAATACCCGCTAAAACACGAGCTCCCATAGTCATGGAACGCAGCGGTCCGAATACCGTTGAAGCAGCCAAAAGCAGCATAACTATCATGGTAAGCGGCGACATAAACTTGTTATAAAGCTCCAGACGATAACTTGAGGCATCCTGATTATTCTCTTCAAGATAATTTATATAGTCAATAAGTCCCCTTGCCGTCAAATTGTACCCTTTGACACCAACCACTTCGACACGCTCAGGAGTTAAGTTTAAACTCCATTTTTCCTCAGCTAAACTAGTTCTTATCACTTTGTTTTCAGCAAATACGGTTTTTCTTACATCTCTCATAACCCATTTGCCATCCGAATAGACTCCGCTTTTAGCTCTTGAAAATGCTTTAAGATTCTTTCCTTCCACTTCATAACGAACGATATCGAGAAGCGAGCCGTCTGACATCGTATATCTTATTCCGATAAAACTATGTCCTTCTCTTAACCACAGACCGTCATTAGTAACAGATAAATTTCCGTTTGAAGAAGCAAAATTTAAGCGGTTCTCGGCATATTGCTCAACACGCGGAACAACAAATTCACCTAAACAAACTATCACCAAAATAAGCGGAATAACTGTTTTAAGAGCACTTAAAACGATACCTGTTCGGGAAATACCGATAGACTGCATCACGATAAGTTCAGAAGTTCTTGCTAAATTACCAAGAGCAATAACACCGCCCAAAAGTACGGCCACCGGGAAAAACAATACTACAATACCGGGAACTTCAAGCGCAACGTGAGATACCAAAAACAAAAAATCCACGCTTCCGCGACCTATATAGCGCATTTGATCAACAAACGTGATTAAAGTTGTCAGTAAAGTCAAACAAAAAGTTACTAACAAAATTGTAAAGAAAACATTCTTGCCTATATATCTGTCAAGGATGCCGAATTTCATTATTGGGCCTCCTTTTTAGAGTGCAATAATTTCCAAAAATTACGTGGTAAATTTAAAGGGATCCCGACAAAAAATAAAAACACTACCGGAACAATAAACAATCCCGGATATAAAGGCCAAGAACCTGAATTAATCATATTTCTGCAGGAAAGTAAAAACATGTAATAAGAGGCATATATCAAAATTGCCGGCATCAAACGTGCAAAACGCCCTTGTCTTGGATTAACCATAGATAAAGGGATTGCAATAAAAGTTAAAATAAACACGGCAAAAATAGGTGACAAGCGCCACTGGGCTTCAACAATACCTCTTTTTTCTCCTGAATTCAGCAGTTCAAAAGTATCTCTGCTTGAAATTGAATCATCTTCTTGTAATTCAGAATTACTTCCGGCAACCGGGGCTCTGAACTTATCAAAAATAGCTTTATTTGAAGTTCCGTCTTTTGTCAGAACTTCAAATCGGCTGCCTTTATCAAGCTCAAGCCATAAAACACCGTTTTCATCATGCACAAGATATCCGTTATCAGCAATTGTCATAGAATTTCCGACATTGGCAAACGGTGACTCCATTACGAATACGTTAGCGATATTTTTTTCACCGTCACTTTTTTCTTCAACGTTTTCAATATAGATATTGTAACCGCCCATTGAAGAAAACTTTCCGCTTTCAATGGGTAAAAACTGCGGATTGTTTTCCGTTTGCTTCATTAATGTCTCTTTGGCATTTGATGCCCACGGAACCAGATAAATACAATTAAAGGCTGTAACGATAGAAGTAAAAAATGCCAAGATCATAGCAATAGTCATCACATTTGCCGGAGAAAAACCGATTGAACGCATGACAACCATTTCAGAATCAGAACAAATGCGACCAAGTGTTATAAGACAAGCCAAAAATAATGTCAAAGGCAACATAATCATTGCTATTTCAGGAACAGCATATGCAGCAAGATTTGTAATGATATCCACAGGGACAGTGCCGACCGCCGCACGTGAAATCAGCCTTATCATGCTTTGACTTAAAAATACGACTAACAGAACAATTAAAGTAATGATCTGTGTTTTTAAAATTTCTTTAAATATATATTTGTATAAAATCAACTTATAACCTACTCTTTTAAAGCTCTAATCCAAGATCTGATAAGAGCTTTAGGGGCTCTTGGCGGAATTAAAGGATTTTCAGATTTTATATAGCGTAAATCATCCAAAGCCAAAAACAAATGATCTGCGCTCAATTGCGCTAATTTTTCTCCATGAAAAATATTAATAAGCGGTAAATCCTCCTTATTAACATGCGCCTTATATTTTAAAACCTCACAAACCAATTCATACAAAATATTTCCCTGAGTTAAAGGGTCAAGCGACAATAACGAATCTATTGCCTGCTCTTCGTTACCTTGTCCATTTAAAGCGTCGATTAACTCTTTTAACATATGAGAAATCTTAATGTCATCGTCACTTCGGATCAACCTCAAAGCCCCATAGGGCTTATAACCGGATAACGCTAAAGCAATTTGTGCACGCTCATCCTCTGCAGAACAATTCCTTTTTATAAAATTAAGAGATTCATGCAAAGAAGCCTTCTGTAAAACGATTTTATACGCTCTTGATAAAATGGTCGGCAACAACGATTCAAGAGAGCGAGCCGTCATGATGATTAAAGTATTCTGCGGAGGCTCTTCAAAGGTTTTTAAAATTGCGTTGGCCGCACCTTCCGGCATGGTATGAGCATCTGCGATAACGGCAACTTTTTTATTTCCAGCTCCTGCCGACTCAACCGACCAAGAAGAAAGTTTACGCATACTATCAATACGAACGCTTTTTCTTACTGCACTTTCTTCATTTGTAAAAAGAATCTTCGGATCTCGCTGCATATCAAGTCCGTTATCCGCCTCATCTTTAGTCGATCCTATAACTGCTATAAAATCAGGATGCGTTCCAGCATCAAACATACTACAGGATTTACAATGGCCGCAAGGATGTCCGTTTTGCGGTGAAGAACACAAAAAAAGCTTTGCACTTGCACATGCAACATAATTAACACCGGACTCGCGATCTCCTGCAAACAACACAGATCCCGGTAATCTGCCGCTTAAATATGCGTGTGAAAAATTTAAAAACGGCACGTTTAAAAAACTTTCTAAAATCACAATAAATCCTCAAGTGCCGATATTGCCGCTAATCTCACTTCATCAACATTTTTTGACGCATCAATAACTTTAATATAAGGCAGACGCTTTGCCGCATCCAAGTAAGCTTTGCGAACCCTCTCAAAAAAAGAAAGCTGCTCAAGCTCAAATCGATCAAGAACTCCTCGGCTTCTTGCTCTTTGCATGCCAAGCTTAGGATCGATATCTAAAAGTAAAGTCAAATCCGGTCTGAACTTGCCTAAGGCCACATTTCGTACAGCATCTATTTCATCCATCGGCAAACCGCGCCCTCCTCCCTGATAAGCAACGGTAGACAAATCATGGCGATCGCAAATTACGCATTTACCTTGGGCAAGAGCAGGTTTGATTAAAGTCTCGACAAGCTGAGCCCTTGCTGCATACATTAAAAGCAATTCACTCTTATCACATAATTTTTCTTCAGGGCTTGGTGTTTTTAAAATGGCGCGCATTTTCTCTGCAAGAACCGTCCCTCCAGGTTCTCTTACTGATACAAAATCAATTTCTTTTTCCCTAAGCCATCTTTCAATTTCTTTTATCAACGTACTTTTTCCTGCACCTTCCGTGCCTTCAAAAGTAATAAATAAACCACTCATGTTATTTATCCTGCAAAGAGTTACGGTAGTCCCTCACCTTTTTTCGGTATTGAGAAACCGCCTTATTATGTTCTTGTAAAGAATTGCTGAAAATATGCCCATCTTTAGGATCATGACTTTTTGCCACGAAATACAGTGCATCACTTTTTTCAGGGTGTAATGCCGCCAAGATCGATTCGGCCCCGGGCATGGAAATAGGAGTCGGAGTAAGTCCTGCTCTTGTATAAGTATTATACGGAGTGTCCTTTCTTAATTGAGAACGAGTCAATGGACCTTTAAAATCAGGACTGACACCGTACATTACTGCAGGATCGGTCTGAAGCATCATTCCCCGCTTCAAACGGTTATAAAACACTGCTGCAATTTTATTGCGTTCAGCGCCGATAGAACTCTCTCTTTCAATAATAGAAGCTAAAATCAAAGCATCATACGGATCTTTTACCAAAATAGTCTTATCACGTTTCGGCCACTCTTTTTCCATATAAGACGCCATATGTTTAAGCGCTTTTTTTATCATGCTCAAATCTGTGTCTTTTTCAAAATAAGGATAAGTTGCCGGAAACAGCAAGCCCTCTAAAGAATCATGAATACCGCCAATCGCTTCAAGTTCTTTATCAGTTAAAGTATCGGCTAAAAACTTTTTAGGATCAGATATTTTCTTTTCAAACTCCGCGTCTGCAGGAAGATCTTCAACGCTTTCTACCCTCTTTAAAAAGGCACTTAAAGTCATTCCTTCAACTAAAGTTATAACAGGAGTCTTAGGCATAAAGACTTCACCTTTTTGCATGGAATGCAGAAAATCAGTTAAAGATTTACTGCCGTCTGCATAGTATTTTCCTTTCTGGATCCCGGAAAAATTCCTGCCGTAAACCGTACTCCATAATGAAAGCATGAAATCAGGGTAATCATCTTTTAGAAGATCTATAACAGTCTGCTTAACTGTTGCCCCGCCTTTTAACTCATATACCTTACCCTCAACGTAAATTTTATGATTGGAAATATCTTGAAAATATTTGTTTCCAATAAATACGGCAAAAGATCCCAAAACCGCAACAACAATAAATAAATATATATAGAATTTAACTCTTAATCCTTTTTTATTACCGGACTGTTTTACATTACTTTTCACAGTGCGTTTAGCCGTTGTTTTTGCCATTGACATACTCTTTAATTTGTATCACTCGGTAAAAGCAGAAACTAAATCCTTTCTAATTCATACTATTATAGCTAATTTCCCAACTTTACACTTTCTAAAAAACAATGACTCTGCCTTGCTTTGAAGCCTTTGATTTTTTCGCGTGACTTCACAAAGGCAAAAAGCTAAAATTGACATTTATTTTTAAGCAAAATTCACACTATTTTTAAGGCCTTGAATAATGGAAATGGACAAAACTTATCAACCTGAAAAATTCGAAAGTAAAATTTATATTAATTGGGAAAATAACGGCCTTTTCAAACCGTCAGGAGATACTGCGGCAAAAGCCTATTCCATCGCCTTACCGCCGCCGAATGTAACCGGATCCCTACATATGGGACATGCTTTCCAGCAAACTATCATGGACAGTCTTATCCGTTTCCATAGAATGAACGGAGACAATACGTTGTGGCAATGCGGTACCGATCATGCCGGTATTGCCACGCAGATGGTAGTAGAACGTAAACTTGCTAAAGAAGAAAACCTTACCCGCCACGATCTCGGCCGTGAAAAGTTCATCGAAAGAATTTGGAAATGGCGCCAAGAATCCGGCGGCACCATTACCCGTCAAATGCGCCGTCTCGGTGACTCCGTTGACTGGAGCCGTGAGCGCTTTACCATGGATGAAGGTTTATCAAACGCGGTCAAAGAAGTCTTTGTCCGTTTATATGATGAAGACTTAATTTATCGCGGCAAACGTCTTGTTAACTGGGATCCGAAACTTCGTACCGCAATTTCCGACCTTGAAGTTGAAAACAAAGAAGTTAAAGGATACATGTGGTACATCCGCTATAAATTGGCAGATGGACTTACCACCAACGAAGGCAAAGATTACCTTTTAATCGCCACTACTCGTCCTGAGACTTTGCTTGGCGATACTGCAGTGGCCGTAAACCCTAAAGACGAGCGTTTTAAAAACTTAGTCGGGAAAGATTTGATTCTTCCTTTGGTCAACCGTCGTATTCCGATCGTAGCAGATGAACATGCCGATATGGAAACCGGTACCGGCTGCGTGAAGATTACTCCGGCACATGATTTTAACGACTACGCAGTAGGCAAACGTCACAAACTTGCCATGATTAATATCATGACCGAAGACGCGTGCATACGCGAAGAAGGAGAAGTATTCAATACTGACGGAATGCCGTCTGATGAAGTATCAGGCTATATTCCTGAAGCTTATAGAGGTCTTGATCGCTTTAAAGCACGTGATCTGATTTTAGAAGATCTAAAATCAGCAGGTCTTTTTGATCACATCGAAGATCACACTTTATCCCAACCTTTTGGCGATCGCGGCGGTGTTCCTATTGAACCGATGCTTACCGATCAGTGGTATGTTCGTGCCTCGGTACTCGGCAAACCCGCTCTTGAAGCTGTTGAAGACGGTAGAATTAAATTTGTTCCTGCTCAATATACCAATATGTACTACTCTTGGATGAGAGATCTCCAAGATTGGTGCATTTCACGTCAATTATGGTGGGGTCACCGTATTCCTGCATGGTACGATGAAAAAGGAAATATTTACGTAGCAAGAAGCGAAGAAGAAGTCCGCAGCAAATATAACCTTGATCAAAATATAGTATTAACTCAAGATCCTGACGTCCTTGATACTTGGTTCTCTTCTGCCTTATGGACTTTCTCAACTTTAGGCTGGCCTGACAACACCAAAGAACTTGAGACATTCCATCCTACCTCAGTTCTCGTCACCGGATTTGATATTATCTTCTTCTGGGTCGCCCGCATGATCATGATGACCATGCATTTTATGAAAAATCCTGACGGCACACCGCAAGTTCCTTTCCATACCGTATATGTCACAGGCTTAATTCGTGATGAAGAGGGCCAGAAAATGTCTAAATCCAAAGGTAATGTTCTCGATCCTTTGGATATGATTGACGGCATCGATATTGATTCTCTCGTCAAGAAGCGTACTGCCAATATGATGCAGCCGCAGATTGCCGAAAAGATTGCAAAACGTACCCGCAAGCAATTCCCTGACGGAATTTCCGCACACGGTACCGATGCTTTGCGCTTTACCCTCTGCGCACTGGCTTCCAACGGTCGTGACATCAACTGGGATATGAAACGTCTTGAAGGATACCGCAATTTCTGCAACAAGATTTGGAATGCCAGCCGTTTTGTTTTAATGAATATTGACGGCATGAGTCTGGTAAAGCCCCAGGCTTCTGATTTATCTTTAGCCGATCGCTTTATATACTCTAAACTTGCCACTGCCATTAAAGATATCCGCGAAGCTCTTGATGCCTACCGTTTTGATCAGGTTGCAACCATCCTGTATGAGTTCATTTGGAATGAATACTGCGACTGGTACCTTGAATTTACCAAGGCTATTTTAAAGGATGACGCCTTAAGCGCAGCACAGCACAATGCTACCGCCTATACCTTGGTTGACGTACTTGAAACAGTTTTAAGAATGGCCCACCCGGTAATACCTTTTATTACCGAGACTATTTGGCAGCAATGTGCGCCTTTGCTAAATCGCATGAATGATGAGAAAACCATTATGGTTGCTCCTTATCCTAAGGCAGAGGATTACGTATTTGACGCCGCTGCCGAAAAAGATATTCTCTGGATTAAAGATTTCGTTACTGCCGTACGTAATCTGCGAGCTGAAATGAAAGCCGGTCCTGGTGTAAAACTTGCTCCTATTGTCCGCGGAGCTTCTGAAGACGAGCAGCGCTGCGCTAAAGATAACAGTCGTTGTTTGACTCTTGTCGCCAACATTGAACCGATTGTTTTTGCTGATAGCGATGCTAAACTGCCGCCTTGTGCATCCAAACCCTTCGGTACTGCAGAAGTTCTTATTCCGATGAAAGATCTTGTAAATAAAGATGCCGAAATTAAACGTTTAAACGATATGGCCAACAAGCTTAAAGGTTTAATCAAAGGCGGTGAAGCCAAGCTTAACAACGAAGCATTTACGTCTAAAGCACCGGCGAAAATCATCGAAGGAGCTAAAGCTCAGTTAGAGCTTAATAAAGCGCAATTAAGCAAGATTGAAAGCCAAATTGAAGAACTGTCAAAACTTTAATTTTCTTTAAATTTTAAAAGGGCTTCAAAATGAAGTCCTTTTTCTTTATAAGAAGACGCACTGTTTTGGATCTTCTTTAATAAAAAATGCACAACTTTGGTTATGTAATTTAGTAAAAGTTGCACATAATGTATTAGAATTTTAAGATTTTGCTGAATCAAATTTTTTAAAAGAGAATTTTTTCCAATGGCTAATTTTCAATTAGATATAGCAAAATTCGGCGGCACTTCAGTTGCCGATTTTAAAGCAATGACCAGCAGTGTTCAGGTTTCAGCAAGTAATCCTAACACTCGTTTAGTAGTCGTCAGTGCTTGCGCAGGCGTTACCAATATTTTGGTAGAGTTAGCTTCCGGAGCCTGCTCTCGCGATAAAATCGAAGAACTTATTAAAAAACTGTACGATATTCATTACGAAATCGCATCTAAAGTCGCTACTACTGACATTTGCCTTAAATTTATCAAAGAGCATTTAAACGAGATCCGCGATTTAGCCAATGAAGCCGCGATGGAACGCTCTGATGCTCTTACCGATCGTATCGTTTCCCACGGCGAGTTAATGTCTTCATTCTTAATCGTTGAAGTATTCAAGCTCCACGGATACAACGCCAAATGGTTTGACGTCCGTCAGGTTATGCGTACCGACTCCTGCTTCGGTCATGCTCAGCCTTTAGTTGAAGTCGTAGAAAGCTTATGTAAAACACATCTTGCTCCGTTGCTTCAAGAAGATAATATTGTAGTTACTCAGGGATTCATCGCTTCAAACAGCGAAGGCATGACTACTACTTTAGGCCGCGGCGGTTCAGACTATACCGCAGCCCTATTAGGTGAAGCTCTAGCTGCATCTACTATTTCAATCTGGACTGATGTACCGGGTGTTTACACTACCGATCCGCGTTTAGTCCCGCATGCCAAACCGATTGATGAGTTAACTTATCTTGAAGCTGCCGAAATGGCAACATTCGGCGCCAAGATTTTACACCCGTCTACTTTAATTCCTGCAGTTCGCCGCGGTATTCCTGTGTACGTCGGTTCAAGCAAAGAGCCGGAGAAAGGCGGTACTTGGGTAAAACCGGAAACAACAAGTCATCCTGCTTTTAGAGCTGTAGCACTGCGTAAAAATCAGACTCTTATCGTTTTAGCCAGCCCCAAGATGGTAGGAGCTTCAGGATTCTTAGCCAAAGTGTTCGGTGTTTTTGCAAAATACAATCAATCTATTGATTTGGTATCTACATCCGAAGTATCAATTGCCGTTACTTTAGATGCCGGCAGTAATACTTCAGGCATCAGCCAGCTAAATGAAAGCATGCTCAACGAATTAAGACAGTTCTGTCATGTTAAAGTTGAACACAACCTATCATTAGTTGCTGTTATCGGTAACGAGATGTCCAATATCCCAGGAACCGCAACCAAAGCTTTTGATGCTATTGAAGATTATGCTGTACGTATGATTTGCTACGGTGCATCGAATCACAACTTGTGCTTCCTTGTTGACGAAGATAAAGCCGTATCCGCATTAACAGCTTTACACAAACACCTGCTCGAAGACTAAGAGCTCTTAAGTTAGACTTAGTGGTAAAATCGCTGCATTTTTATTGCAGCGATTTTTTATTGCATAAAAAAATAACGGAGCCATCAGGCTCCGTCATCAATTTTACGTATAAATGAAAATTAAAGAGAATCGTAAGAACCGAGCTCTTTGAAAGCCTCAATAACACGGTTAACGATGCTCTCCTCGCACTTGCGCAGCCATACACGCGGATCGTAATACTTCTTGTTAGGAGCATCGGGTCCGGTCGGATTGCCAAGCTGTGCCTGGAGATATGCTTCATTAGCCTTGTAGTAATCCATGATGCCCTTCCATCCGGCCCACTGAGTATCGGTATCGATATTCATCTTAATGACGCCGTAAGAAACAGCTTCTGCAATTTCTTCAGGAGAAGAGCCTGAACCGCCGTGGAATACAAGATTCATAGGCTTAGGTCCGGTATGGAACTTCTCTTCGACATATTTCTGAGAATCACGCAAAATAGTCGGCTTTAATTTAACATTACCGGGTTTATAAACACCGTGAACATTACCGAAAGAAGCGGCAATGGTAAAGTTAGGGGAAATCTTAATCAGGCGCTCGTAAGCATAAGCAACGTCCTGAGGCTGAGTATATAATGCTGACTCATCCTTATCAGAATTGTCAACGCCGTCTTCCTCACCGCCGGTGCAGCCGAGTTCAAGCTCAAGAGTCATGCCCATCTTAGCCATACGCTCTAAATATTTGCAGCAAATGTCAATATTCTCTTCAAGAGACTCTTCTGAAAGATCGAGCATGTGAGAAGAGAATAAAGGCTTACCGTTTTTGGCAAAATACTCTTCACCTGCGTCAAGCAAACCGTCAACCCAAGGAATAAGCTTCTTAGCGCAATGATCGGTATGAAGAATAACAGGAACACCGTATTCTTTAGCAACATTATGAACGTGCAGAGCACCGGAAATAGCTCCGAGAATGGAATTGCCCTGAGGACGATCGATTTTAAGACCTTTGCCTGCAACGAAAGCTGCACCGCCGTTTGAAAATTGAACGATAACAGCGGAGCGGGCCTTAGCAGCAGCTTCCAAAACCGCATTAATAGTATTGGTGCCGACACAGTTGACAGCTGGAAGTGCATAGCCGTTTTCTTTTGCTACGGCAAAAACTTTCTGAACATCCTCTCCAACGAGAACTCCGGGTTTGACAACGTCTAAAATTTTAGTCATTTTGGTGCCTTTTACATAAATAAGGTGCCCTTATACGGGCACCGGTTAAATAATCTGATTATTCAGCTGCTCTTTTTTCCAAAATTTCAACAGCAGGAAGCTTCTTACCTTCTACGAACTCAAGGAAAGCACCGCCGCCGGTTGAAATATAAGAAATCTTGGAGGTTACGCCGAATTTCTGAATTGCAGCAATGGTATCACCGCCGCCGGCTACAGAGAAAGCCTCAGAATCGGCAATGGCATTAGCTAAAGCTTTAGAACCCGCAGCAAACTGATCAAACTCAAATACGCCTACTGGACCGTTCCACAAAATGGTCTTGGCATTCTTGATGACTTCTTCGATATTGGCCATAGATTTAGGACCCAAGTCGAAAATCATATCGTCGTCTGCAACATCAGCAAGATCTTTAGTGACTGCAGGGGTGGTTTCAGAAAATTCTTTACCTACAACAACATCGACAAACTCAGGAATATGAGTTTTCTCAGCTAACTCTTTAGCGGTCGGAATCAAGTCTTCTTCGCATAAAGACTTACCTACTTTGTGACCTGCTGCGGCCATAAAAGTATTGGCAATACCGCCGCCGACAATCAGCTGATCTGCAACTTTAAGCAAGCTGTTCAATACCGGAAGCTTGGTTGAAACTTTAGAACCGCCGACAATAGCAACCATAGGACGAGCAGGGTTATCCATAGCTTTGCCCAAGGCATCAAGCTCTGCGGCAAGCAAAGGGCCGGCACAAGCAACAGGAGCAAACTGGGCAACACCGTAAGTGGTAGCCTGAGCGCGGTGAGCAGTACCGAATGCATCCATCACGAAGACATCACACAAGGCGGCATATTTACGGGACAATTCTTCGTTATTCTTCTTTTCGCCCTTGTTAAAGCGGCAGTTCTCAAGAACAACTACCTCGTTCTCGTTTACTTCTACACCGTCAAGATAATCTTTTACTAAACGAACCGGGCACGGAAGCTTAGTAGCCATATAATCGGCAACCGGCTGTAAAGAGAATTCGTCACTATAGACGCCTTCCTCAGGACGGCCCAAGTGGGAGATAACCATAACCTTGGCGCCTTTTTCAAGTGCAAGCTTAATAGTCGGAAGGGTAGCCATAATACGCTTGTCTGATGCTACTTTACCGTCTTTAATAGGAACGTTTAAATCAGCACGAATCAATACACGCTTGCCTTTAAGGTCGAGGTCGGCCATTTTCTTAATTGCCATAGTGAATTTTTCCTCTAAAAAATCGGGTCTTAACTAGACGAATTATGGAGCTTTAACAAGCTCTCTAATCACTCATTTTAACTAAATAACCCGCAAAATTCCATAGCGTAATTTTGCAAGTTTCAACTGTTTAATCTTTATTAAACGCAAATTAAAATCATGTAAAAATACTGTAAAAATTTGCTACAAAAAACCCCCGATACTAAATCGAGGGTTCAGAACTAAATCAAAGCTTTATCCTATAAAACAGATTTTGCAACTTTGACGAGATTATCAACGGTAAAGCCGAACTTCTCAAACAGCAAACCGGCAGGAGCCGATTCACCGTAATGATCAAGTCCCAGTACCTTGCCGTCAAGGCCTACATACTTATACCATCCCTGAGTGCAGCCGGCTTCAACAGCAACGCGAGCACGGCAGGCACAAGGCAGTACAGCTTCTTTATATGCTGCATCCTGGCGATCAAAGACCTCACAGCACGGCATTGAAACAACACGTACCTTACGACCCTCTTTTTCCAGCTCTTCTGCAGCATGGAAAGCAAGTGCAACTTCAGATCCGGTTGCAATAAGGATAAGCTCAGGAGCGCCGGCACAGTCACGAAGAACATAACCGCCCTTAGCAATATCGCCAACCTGCTTATCGTCACGCGGCATCTGCTCTAAATTCTGACGAGTAAGAACAATGTCGGAAGGTCCGTCTTTACGTTCAATCATATGCTCCCAAGCAACTGCAGTTTCAACCGGGTCACAAGGACGCCAAGTATCAAGATTCGGAACCATACGCAATGAAGCAGTCTGCTCAATAGGCTGATGAGTAGGTCCGTCTTCGCCGACACCGATAGAGTCATGAGTAAAGACATACATAGTCGGGATACCCATCAATGCAGACATACGAATAGCGTTACGTGCATACTCGGAGAAGATCAGGAATGTACCGCCGTAAGGACGGAATCCGCCGTGAAGCAGCATACCGTTCATTGCAACGGCCATAGCGAATTCACGAACACCCCAATGAATATAATTGCCTTTAATGACATGCGGAGCAACGGACTTAGAGACCTTAGTCATGGTAAGGTTGGACGGAGCTAAATCAGCTGAGCCGCCGACAAGTTCAGGCATATTGGCAGCAAAGAAATCAAGAGCAATTTGTCCGGCCTTTCTGGTTGCAATCTTCTGCGGATTGGCCTGTAAAGACTTAATCCATTCCTGAGTCTTTGCTTTCAAATCACAAGGCAAATCACCCTTCATACGGCGCTCAAATTCAGCTGCAAGCTCGGGGTAAGCTTTCTTGTACTCGTCAAACAAAGCATTCCATTTGGCTTCGTATTCTGCACCGGACTCGACTGCGCTCCATTTCTTGTAAATTTCTTCGGGGATTTCAAAAGGACCGTAATTCCAGCCTAACTGCTTACGGGTTAAAGCTATTTCTTCATCACCTAAAGGAGCACCGTGGCATGACTCCTTACCGCCTTTATTCGGAGAGCCGAAGCCGATAGTGGTATGGCATACGATAAGAGACGGATGCTCTTTATCAGCCTGTGCCTCAGCAATAGCTTTACGCAAAGCCTCACCGTCATGTCCGTCAACTTCAAGAACCTGCCAATGATAAGCGGCAAAACGCTGTTTGGTATCATCACCAAACCAACCCTTTACTTCACCGTCAATCGAGATACCGTTGGAATCATACAAAGCGATAAGTTTACCAAGACCTAAGGTTCCCGCTAAAGAGCATACTTCATGGGAAATGCCCTCCATCAAGCAGCCGTCGCCCAAGAACGCATAAGTATAATGATCAACAATATCAAAGCCGTCACGATTAAACTCGTTTGCAAGCATTGCTTCAGCCAAAGCCATACCGACAGCATTGCCGATGCCTTGACCTAAAGGTCCGGTAGTAGTCTCTACGCCGGGAACAATACCGTACTCAGGATGGCCCGGGGTTTTTGAATCCAACTGTCTGAACTGTTTTAAATCTTCAATAGAAAGATCGTATCCGGTCAAATGCAGCAATGAGTAAATCATCATTGAAGCATGGCCGTTTGATAATACGAAACGATCGCGATTAGGCCACTTCGGATTTTTGGGATTATGGCGTAAAAATCCGCGCCATAATGCCTCTGCCATGTCGGCCATGCCCATCGGAGCACCAGGGTGACCTGATTTAGCTTTTTGTACACCATCCATACTCAAAGCACGAACGGCATTTGCCAACTCCCTATATTCAGACATGTTAAACTCCTTTCTTATTCAAAATTAAAATCTTTTTCCGTTTACCGTCATCTTTCCTTCAGAAAAAACGATTTTGCTGTAAAAAGCATTATCTTTAGTGACGAAAAACGGTTCAAACACTATGGAAAGCAATGCGTCATCCGGCATTTTATCGAGCATAAACTCAAAATTGCCATGACTTTTATCAAAATCATCAAGAGCAAAAACCATACTGCCCTTACCATTGAGAACAGCATAAGAATTATTTTCCTGCGACGCATTATCAAGATCGTCAGTATTCATAACCACTGACAATCCATCCAAAACAAAATTCAGTTTATTATCACAAAGGATTTTATAAAAATCCTCGATCGTTTGAGCATCTTGAAGAAAATTAAGCTTTAAAAGATCAAATTTTCCTAAGGATCCGTGCATACTGACACTTGATAACGGATAAGAAAGCATTTCCGCATCAAACTTGTAGTCAGCGTCCGCCTGTTGATTGCTGTCAGGAGATCCCAATATCAGATCTAAGCTTAAATTTTTGGCATAAATTAATTCTGCGTAATCAAAGTCTTCTATAGCTCCGGAAAACACAGCCGTATTTTTGTACGCAAGAGGCTTTCTTGAAAACGAATTAAAGTACATATGACCTATTCGCCTTCCGTCCTTTGTCTCATAATTTTTAGCGTCAAAAGAAAGACTGGCTCTATCAAACATGTTTAAGCGAGCGGAAAAAAACAATGAAAACGGATTTTCTTTTGGAGAGTAAGAATAAATTCCTGCAAGTTTTATCTTGAAATCGTAAACTTGCGGAAATACCGAATACTTAAAAGAAAACAAACTGCTTTCTAACGTAAAATCAGGCCTAAAATCAGCTAATAAAAAGTTTTTTACCTTTTCGGTAAGCAATATTTCAGCATTAGCGTTTAAAAAACCGTAATTGATAATAACCGGAAGTTTTTCAATTGCATCTGAAGCTTTATTTGCTAACAGTAATTCGCCTTTTTCTGAAAAAAAACTTCTGTCTTTACGCTTATAACTTATATAAGCAAAATTTTTATCTAAAACGGGGATTTCAGGAACTAATGAAGAAGAGATCTTATTATTTAAAATTGATACCGCTTCATTGATTTTACTTGAAGCCAAACTCGCGGTAATGAACGTCCCGCCTGCCCAAACGACAAAAATAAAGGCGGCAACAATTACCCCGGCTTTAAGCACTTTCATGAATTTAAGCCATGAAAAAGCCGATCCCTTTACGACATCGGCTTTTTGGTTAAATATTAACCGAACACTTTCTTATAATCAGCCTGGAATTTCTCAATACCCTGATCGGTAAGCGGGTGCTTGGTCATTTGCTCAATAACTTTGTAAGGAACGGTAGCGATATCTGCACCGGCCATTGCGCAATCGATTACATGGATCGGATTACGTACTGAAGCGCAAATAATCTGAGCATCAATGTCGCCTACCATGAACATATCGGAAATCTGACGGATTAAATCAATACCCGGCATGGAAATATCATCAAGACGGCCAAGGAACGGAGAAACATAAGTTGCACCGGCACGTGCGGCAAGCAAAGCCTGGTTGGCTGAGAAAATCAAAGTAAGGTTAGTCTTGATTCCTTCAACTTTACACATGTGGCAAGCTTTAAGACCTTCAACAGTCATCGGGATCTTAACAACCATGTTCTCATGAATTGCGGCAATCTCACGAGCTTCTTTAATCATGCCTTCAGCGTCTAAAGTAGTAGGTTTGACTTCACCGCTGATAGGACCATCAACAATAGAAGTGATCTCTTTAATTACTTCTTTAAAATCACGGCCTTCTTTGGCAATTAAAGTCGGGTTAGTAGTAACACCGCAAATTACGCCCATATCATTGGCTTTACGAATATCCTCAACATTAGCAGTATCTAAGAAGAAACGCATGATAACTCCTAAATTGTCATAACTGTCTTGCAGTTTTTTAGTTAATTTATATCCGAGTTTGCACCCTCAAATATTAATAATACTTGATCTGCGTGCTTTTTTTATATCAAATCTCAAATTTACGTGACAAAGCTCTAAAATTGCTCCTAAAAAAGCACGTATCTTTGCCTAAAAGAACACGCAAATCAAAAAGTTATATTACCTCTTAATTAAGATACAGTTTAAACAAAGCCTGAGTTCCCAAATCACCGTCACCTTTTTCGATCAAACGCTCATAAAGTTTTAAAGCAAGTTCAAGTCCTGGCAGCTGTAAATTGTTCTCTTTTGCCACCTCAACGGCAATTTTCATATCTTTTACAAAATGCTTAACGTAAAAACCGGGATTAAAATCTCCTTTTAAAATACGAGGTCCGTAGCTTGAAAGAGAAAAAGAGCCGGCTGCTCCACCTGACAAAGTCTTAAGCACCAATTCTTCGTCAAGACCGGTCTTACGTGCGGTAATAAGAGCTTCACAAACTGACATCATGCCTGCAGCTATAGCTATTTGATTGCAGATTTTAGCGTATTGTCCCGATCCGCTTTCCCCAAATCGGACATAAGTTTTACCCATTGCTTTAAACACCGGCTCCAATGAGCAAAAAGCTGCAGCACTGCCTCCGAATAATATGGTCAAGGCTGCATTACGGGCTCCTACATCTCCCCCGGTTACCGGAGCATCGCAAATTGCAACTCCGTGCTTTAATCCCTCTTTTGTTAATTCCTTAGCTAAAGCCGGGGTCGACGTCGTCATATCAATACCGATTGCACCGGGTTTCATTGCCTGAATTGCACCGTTATCTCCAAGCCATACTTCCTTAACATCAGCAGGATATCCTACAATTGAAATGACTACGTCACAATTTTCTGCAGCTTCTTTAGGAGAAGAAGCCCACAAAGCACCTTTATCAATAAGACTTGAGGCTTTTTCTTTAGTACGGTTATAAACTTTTAGCTTAAAGCCAGCATCTATAAGATGTCCTGCCATGGAGCGCCCCATCACTCCGGTTCCTATAAATCCTATGGTCTTGACTTCCATAACATCACCTATATAAAAATTTATTTCCTATTTTGCACTTTATTGACGACAAAAATAAAGCCGCAGCAACATTTACTTCGTACAAAGTAAACTGCGGCGGCTTGAAGAGTTCATTTTAAGAACTAAACTGAAGCTGCTTCTAAAGCCTGGCGCAAATCATCAATAATATCATCGACATTTTCAAGACCTACGGACAGACGGATAAGACCCGGAGTAATGCCGGCTTCTTCAAGCTGATGATCGCTTAACTGGCGATGAGTTGAGCTTGCCGGATGCAAAACACAAGTACGAATATCAGCAACATGAACCTCAAGAGAAATCATCTTAAGACTGTCTATAAACTTAGCGCCTGCTTCACGTCCGCCTTTAATTTCAAAAGAAATTACACCGCTGCAGCCTTTCTTTAAATATTTCTTAGCAAGCTCATAGTTTTTAGAGCCTTCAAGCCCCGGGTAACGGACTTCAATAACATTATTCTGACAAGCAAGAAACTTTGAAACCTTCAGTGCATTCTCACAATGTCTTTGCATACGCAAAGGCAAAGTCTCAATACCTAAGTTTATATAAAAAGCCCCCTGTGCCGTCTGGCAGCAACCTAAATCGCGCATCATCTGCGCACGAGCCTTAACGATATAAGCAGCCTTACCGAAAGCTTTGGTATAAACAAGTCCGTGATAAGAATCATCGGGAGTAGTGAATTCGCTAAAACGTGGAGAGGCTTCCCAATCAAAATTACCGCTGTCAACAATTACACCGCCGACCTGCAAAGCATGACCGTCAAGATATTTGGTTGTGGAATGAACTACGATATCGGCGCCAAAATCAAAAGGACGGCATAAATACGGAGTAGCAAAAGTATTGTCAACGATTAAAGGAACTCCGACTTTATGGGCAAGGTTTGCCATCCTTTCAATATCAAGAACATCCATTGACGGATTTGCTACGGTCTCGCCGAAAAATGCTTTAGTGTTAGAACGTACAGCTTTTAAAATCTCTTCATCGCTTGCATTTTCATCAATAAATGTAACTTCAATACCCATGCGCTTTAAAGTAACGGCGAATAAATTAAATGTTCCGCCGTAAATACTTGAAGCGCTGACCACATGATCACCTGCTCTTGCCAAAGTCAAAATAGAAATTAATGATGCGGCCTGACCTGAAGACGTACACATTGCTCCGACACCGCCTTCTAAAGCGGCGATTTTCTGCTCTACTGCGTCCACGGTCGGATTGCCAAGACGTGAATAGAAAAATCCGGGGACTTCCAAGTCAAAAAGCTTAGCTACATCACGAGTAGTGTCATAAGTAAAAGTAGTGCTCTGACAAATAGGTAAAACTCGCGGCTCGCCGTTTTTTGGAGTATAACCGGCATGCAGACATAAAGTTTCTAATTTCATTTTCCTACCCTTGCTGTTTTATCGTAATTTAATTTACATTTCTTCAACACGAAAAGTTTCCTTAGTATGCTTCACAAAAAAATAAAAAGAAACAAAGTTAAAAAATAAACACCTATCTTTTCACCAAATAAGTGCGTTTATCACAAAAAAATTCCACCTATCTCAGATTTTTAAACATTAAATTATGAAAAAATTCAGTAAAAAAGTCCCGTAAGGTGTTTATGAATAAAATTACCGCCGCTGAATTACGTACTATCTTGGTTTTATATCAAACAAAAAGCTTTACCTTAACAGGAAAAGTACTGCATAAAGTACCGACAGCAATAAGCTATACTCTAAATACTCTCGAAAAAAGACTGCAGATAAAACTATTTAATAAAGATAATAAAAAGCTTATACCTACAGTCGCAGGAAAATATCTTGCCGGCAAAGCCGCACAGATTCTTGAAGAAATGGACTCAGCTATTCAAAACACTCGCAGTCTTGCCGAAGATTTCGAGCCCGATTTAAAAATTGCCGTAAATAATATTATTTGTCTTAAACCTTTATATGACTTATGTAAGGAAAGCAGTCTGCTCTTTCCCGACACTCAGATCAATCTTACTATTGAAGTATATAACGGTGTCTGGGAATCATTATTCTCCGATAAAGCGGATATTGTAGTAGGAGCTCCGCATTCTGCCGACGTCAACTCCGATTTGGATACTTTCCGCTTGGGAGTATGCAACTGGCTTTTTTGCGTAAGTCCCACCCATCCTCTTACTAAAGAGATTTTCCCGCTGTCAAATGAAGCATTGCGCCGCTACCCGGCAATCTGCGTCAAAGATACCTCATCAGTTCTACCGGCTAAAAACGCATGGCTGTTAAAAGGCCAAAGAGCAACCTTCGTTCCCGATTACTACTCCAAAATCCGTATGCATGAAAACGGAGCCGGAATAGGCTTTTTACCGGAATATTTTGCCAAACCTTTCCTTGATAATAAAAAACTTATAGAACTTCCCGTCAAAAATCCCAAAAAGCCCACCACACTATGGATAGCATCCAAAAATAGACAAAAACGCGGTGCCGCTTTTAACTGGTGGATTGAACAATTAAACCTTGATGCAACCAAAAAATCTATGCTTTCAAGCTTGTGGTACTAACAAATTTTATTTCTACTTGACGTCCTCACCAGCTTAAAGGCCGATGAT
>NZ_GL831066.1 GCF_000188195.1 Succinatimonas hippei YIT 12066 | reverse complement strand
TTCAGCAGCAGATGGTTTTTGTGCAGGATTATATGGGACAGTATAATTCATATACACAAGGTGCAAGCTCTGCTATTTCCAAATCAAACGAGGTTTTGACTGCTCTTGCAACCGGTCGCTAAAAGGAGAATTGAGATGGTTTTGGACTATAAAAAAATTGAAGAGTTCTTACAAGAATGCAAAGCGGAGATTGATCGTCTGGACGCTCAGTATTTTGAACTTGCAAAAGCTGCAGATAACATGAAGCCTTTTTATGAAAAATTGGGCTTAAATCCTGATATAAGCGCTTTGGCTCATGAAGCAAAAGAACGTGCGGAAATTGAAGGTTGCAGGCGTAAGGATGCTCTTATAGATAAATTGGGCATTAAAAGAACTAATTCTGGCCGTTCATTCGGGCGCCGCGGTTTAAGAGTTATGTAAAAGGAGCTTATAAAATGTCGCTTCAAGTAAATAATAATATTCAGACTCAAGCTGCAGGACTTAATGATTCTTTTGCAAGTTTGGAAAAAACCGGAAGTGTTCAGTTTCTTTTTGCTTTGCTTCAGCTTGAGCTGTCTCAAACCAATAAAACTGCCGCAATGGAAAAAATTAATTCAATTCGTGATTCTC
>NZ_GL831065.1 GCF_000188195.1 Succinatimonas hippei YIT 12066 | reverse complement strand
TGTCGCCTCCCTAATTTTTAGCGTTACGGTTTAAAACAAAAGTACGGAACAGTCCCTTATTCAACATACGGATACGCAGCTCTACTCCTGTGGCATCCACGGTCACCACTTTAAGTCTCTTGTAATTATGAGTGGCAAATACCACACTGAGTTCATCCCCTGGGTCAATAACAAAATTATCTTTAACCAAGGCGGCAAGTTTGTGAATGCCCCAGACTCCCGGTACGGTTTTTCTGACGATTACGATTTTACTTGTGCCTATCATACGTAAAGTCCTTTAATGATGCCGACAACTGTGGAGACTAAAGCCGCATTGTCCACGGCAAAGGCAATTTTTGAACCTTTTATCTGCACTTTTACTTCGGTCCGCCCGGCAGCAGCGACGGTATGCACTGTCGTAAGTTCTAATTCCTGCCCGGAGCTTTTAAGCTCGGAGATGGTTACGACCTCACCGGGCAAATCGTTCAGTTTTATCTTGGAAACAAAAGAGGACTCTTCAGCAACGGCAGGTTCACATAACACCGGACGCTCCGTCTTAATATTGTTTTGGGCATTAAACTTTATAAGCCACGGCTCGGACTGGGATTCATAATAGAAACGGCTCAAAACCAAACTATTATTACTAATCCCTATATTCCTGCAGATATCTTGGATCCGCGGCAGTTCATAGCGCAAATCACAGTATTGTCTGTAGACGGCGGCATAAGATTGCACTGTCACGGGTTTTACCAAATCCGGACAAAAAGCGTTACGGCATCAACGGGCATAATGAGACGACATATTAAATTGTAGGGCAATATCATTAGTTGAACAGCCGTCACGCAAAGCTTTGGTAATAGCTAATTTGACCTCATCAGGAAGATTTATAAACATCAGGTGATCCTTAATAAAGAAAACACCTTATTTTTAGCTATGACGGCTTTATCAGGCAATGACGTATATACCGACTGCTTACTCTACGTTAAACGCCGTCAGCGAATTTCTCTCTCACGAAAACTACGGCAAAACGGCATAACCCGCACGGAAAAAATTAAATTATTATGAAAGCTGCATTTTTATGCCGTTTTTTGACTTTCCAGATACTAAACTCGGGTGCCAAATGATATTTTACTATCAAGAGAGTAGTAGTTTCTGAAGAAAAGAACAATAATAAAAAGCCTAGTTCACTAAATCAGGCTGCTCAATGAACTATACAGTTTTTTATCTTTTAGAAAAGATAGGCAAAATCAGCGGACATATTCAGTCCGGTAAGATCTGAACCGGTTTCAGCTCCGCAGCTAAGTCCAGCAGAAAATCCGTTTGCAAGCTTAAGCTGTGCACCTAAGTTTAGATAAGCTCCACTGCGTCCATCATGTTCTAATTCAGAATCAAAAGACGGAGCACAAGCATATTTAAATGCAGCTTCTGTATGATCTTCGTTATTCATAACGTCGTAGAAGAAAGAAGCATCAGCAAACAGCTCGAAAGTACTGCCTGATTTCAATTCCTGCTGTAGCTTAAAGCGCCATCCCAATTCCAGCGGCAGACTGTCGTAAGTCGTGCCGTCAACATCAATGGCAGCGCTGCCGCTTTCGTCAATATCCGGTATGCGAATTAGACTATAGTTCACCCCTGCAAAAGGTCCCGTGCGGAAATTATAACCGTCGCCTGCAGATAACAGATCATAGCCTACTGCAGCCTGTGCTGTTCCGATGAAAGACAGCCAGTCACTGTCCATTTTAGCGTGATATCCGTTAACACTTACCGTACGATCCATTTTTCCGTTTTGTATTCCGGCACGCAAATTGCCCTGCAGATAAAAACCAGCAAGCTCAGGACGATATAAGGCTCTCATACCTAAAAGTACGCTTGTTGCATCTGCATCGGCGTCATTATCACCGCCAATATCAGTGTTTAATGAGCTTAGGGTGAGATTGATTCCGGCTGTCCATTCGGAGGATAATTTAGCATCAGCGCCGACTACTGCGCTAAAACCGTCACTGTCCCATGATGCACCGTCTGAGTCATATGAACCGTAAAGCAGATCTCCATAGATTCTAGTGCCGTTAATTTTATCAATAGGTTCGGCCCATTGACGGTAAAACATCATTCGGTTTTCAGCGTTTAGTTGACGCAGTGAAGCCTGCGCGGCCGCGCTATAACTTTCAGCGCTGACAGAATGCAAAGCCTTACGGATGGAACAGCCTGACAGAGAGGAAAAATCTAGGGCAGAAAGAAGATCGGCGTAGGGAGAATCAGCGCTATCTGCAAGATGCACTAAAGCATACCCTACAGAGGCGGAAGCTAAACTGTCTGCATACTGAGCATAGGCGTCAGCGTTGCGATAGACTGTCCCTGACATAAAGTATTTCGTCTCACCAGTCCCAGAATGACTCTTTGCAGTTATGTCTCTAATGCTTAAAGTCGGTGATAGGGCTTCAAGGTTAGTGATGTTAAAATCACCAGAAGAGTTGTCATATTTAAGTGTTACAGAAATCTGCTTTTCATCTCCGTTTGAATAATAATCCTGCGGTATGAGCATGGCTAGGCTGCCGGCCAGCTCCGCGCTGTAAGCATCCACAAACGCATACGCCGGCAGTCGTAGTAAACTATTGTCACTTAAAGTCAATTTCTGCGTTTCTAAGACATAACCGTCTTCGTTTTTTCCTAAAAGGGTCAATTCTCCGTTATTGTACAGGCTGGCCGTTTCCGTATGACCTAAAACCGTCAACTCTCCGTCGGTAAGACTCATATCAAAACTGTCAAAACCGTCAATTGAGCCATACAATGTCATGGCAAATTTTCGATCAGCATACGATGTACCACCGGCTGCAGCACCAAAGTTAAGTGCAGTAGTGAGATCAATTTCTTCATTGTTCTTTGCCCGATCGGTAATATTGTCATTATTAGGATCCCATTTAGAAACTATATCTCCTACTATACTTGCACCTGGCAGTACATTGAGTTCCTGAACTAAAGCATTATCGGAGATATATACTGCCGCTGCAGATCCGGCAATTGTTCCGGAGATATTCACCTCACTCATCAGGGCGCCATAGTTAGTGATCTCAAAACCGTTGTCATCATACTCTGTATACTTCAATTTACCTGTATTCTCATCAATAACGGAAAACATATCTTTATTTTCATATTCACAGGTCCAAATATAAGAGCCTCGGTACTCCGTTTCATTTCCCAATAAATTCCCACCAAAATCAAAGCACAGAGCTTTACCGTTTTTACCTAAAGCAGTAATTAGACCGCCCACATTTAACTTGTGATTACTTCCATAGGCAAATAGTACACCGGTGCCGTTAAGCCCGTCTGCCCTTACCTGAACCCCATCTGCTATGGTAAGCACGTTGTTACTGCCGTCCACGCGCATACCAACTCCTCCAGTACCGCCTGCCAATAGATCGGCTGCTTGCGTTATATTATTGTTTTTACCGTAAACGTGCAGTCCGGTACCTAAAGTTGCAGTATTAACTTTTCCCTCCAGATAAGCACTGCCCTCAGAATTACGCGCATAAAAGCCCTGCGTATTAACGATAGTCTGACCATTTGCGTAAATTGATCTGCCGTAGAAATTTTTGCGATCAATGGTATAACCCAAATCCTGCATCGCTGCTAATTCAGCTTCCATAAAAAAGGTATAGTTACGATAGTTCTGATGGCTCATCATGGAACGTTCAAGCTCAAAATGCGACAGCTCATAGTACCACTCCGATCCGTCCCATTCAGCACCGTTAATCGCAATACCTTCAAGGCCTGATCCGGCTAAAACTTCGCTTACATGCCGGCCTTTAAAATACACTCCGGACTGTGACCCTAAACCTACCAAGAAATCATTTTCTCCGTAGTCATTCGCACTTCCATCAAAACGAACTAATATTTTTTGGGGGTGTATTGCACCCCGCGATTATCATAAAGAAAACTGTTAAAACTGAAATCGCATTTTTCGAAAAAACTGATTCCTAAAAGATGCCCAAACTCATGCGCTACCGTAGCAACAAAATCAAAACCACCGCCATCTGGTAAAGTATACCAATTACTCGGATAGCTGAAATTAAGTCCCTTACCTATTACTACGTTTGCAGGAAATTGTGCTGGTTCATTCATAGTGAATTGCCCCGTAGGCCCCAACACTTTTTCAAAATCACCTGCAGCATTTAAATTGGGAAAAGATATAGCAGAAGCATTTTCGCAATCTTCACCCAGACCTACAACCTGTACTTTGACGGGAGTAGTATTGATCGTTCCGGGACCAAGGATCTCAGCCCATAAAGATCCTGCTTGAAGTAAACTGTTTATTTCCTGTTCGGTAATGTTGCGTTTAGCGGTACTAAGACTTTCAAACTCTTCATCCATAAAAATATCCGGCGGGTCCTGCAAGGTCTCACCGGCATTTAGTATTTGCAGTTCAAACATCGGCTTGTTCTGATAATTGATAAAATAAGACGATGAAGCTACAGCTTGCTGCTGGGGCAAAGTGCATAACATGGAAACAGCAACGCTCAGAGCGGTACGTTGCCAAGTCATATGACAACAGCTGATGCTGCCAGATTTTCTGTGTGGGGAGATTTTTTTTATCATGGTGATTTCCACCTAAGCCAGAAGGCAAAAATAGGGCACTATACTTTTACATAATAAACCCGGATCGCCTGATTTTTTCTGTAGTATAGC
>NZ_GL831064.1 GCF_000188195.1 Succinatimonas hippei YIT 12066 | reverse complement strand
CAAATCTTGCTTCACCCTGACGCTTATTTAAAGTATCCATATAGACTGCGTTGGCGTAGTTGGCACGAGACATGTTGATGACGGTCTTGCCTGCATCGGAGATATGAGTTCCGGAAGGTCCTGAAGGAACATCGGGATTGTCTATATCCGGATTTTCCGGTTTGGGCGTTTCATCCGGTGCTTTAACTCCATAAATAATCCAATTTACAGGGTCTGCATCTTCATGCTGAGCAAGTTCTTTTTCAACGAAATCATTACCCGGCTTGTTGACTCCTTCTCCATCACCTGTACCGTTATATTTTTCATTTTCCTTATCGGCTTCGTTAAATTCTTCGATTCCAACTTTATATTCTAAGTCCCACATACCAGCATCGCGGGTAAAAGCGCGTACATGTGTATTATTTTTTAATCCTTCAACATTGGTTACAGAAAAAGAACCTTCATCAATACCAACTGTGGCGATTCGTAACGGATTATCTTCTGTAATCCCGTGAAGACCACCTTCAATACCATTTACAATATTAATAATATGAGAACTGGTATTTTTACCTATATAGATCATGTTGCCATCAGAATGATCTTTTGAATTGAGATCTACTTTAAAGGTACCATCTCCATTTAAATTGCGTATGGTAACTGATCCGTCATCTTCTTTAGTTAGATCAATAGTTGCAGTGTTATTGCCTTCGAATGTTAAGCCAGTAATAAAACTTTGTCCGCGAGCTTTCCAAACACTATTATCTTTTAGAGTTAAATTGATCTCGCCACCTTTTTTAATATCTTCAATTCTTGTTATGGTTTTATCCAAAAAAGATCAGCGGCTGAAAACCTGTCCTTCAGGGCGGAGATCATCGCGAGGAGAAACTCAGTTTTTAATCCGGTGTTTTCTGCCGGTCAATATATTGACGGATAATAGATATCAGAGCTCTTGTGCATGATGATGCAAAAAAGACAGCGACCTAATGCATTACCCCGCAGCTTTAGCTCTAACGGCAGGATACTTACGCTTACGGATAATTATGGAAGATGTTCCCTTGAGTCTGAAAACAAGCTCCAAGATAGATAATTGAGGTGGATAAGATTAACAAATGAACATGAGCTTCTTCACCG
>NZ_GL831063.1 GCF_000188195.1 Succinatimonas hippei YIT 12066 | reverse complement strand
GAAAACGTACTCTCTATTATTTTTCCAAGCTGTATGAAAGAGGAATTAAAACAGGTGATGATTATGTAAATTTAAGACCGTGCATCATGGTTAATATCGTCAATTTCAAGCTTGATGAAGATGAAGAATTTCTCAGTCGTTATCAGTTAAGAAAATACAATCATGATAGAATTTTAAATGATGATATTGATTTCTTTTTCATTGAATTGCCCAAATGGCGCAAAATAAGTACAGAGAACAGCAGTAAAAGCATAAAGGAAATCAAACGATTAAACCGTTGGCTGACATACCTGACGGGAAGCGATGCTAAGCTTTTAGATAAATTGAAAGAAAGCGATCCTCTCATAAAGGAGGCGATTATGTTTGAGAAAAAATATACTATGGATGATGCGAGCTGGTATGAATACTTAATGCGCGAAAAGGCGTATCTCGATCAAAATTCCCTTGAGAACTGGGCCAAAAGAGAAATAGCTGAAGGTAGGGCTAAAGGCCATGCGGAAGGACATGCAGAAGGTCATGCTGAAGGTTTAGCTGAAGG
>NZ_GL831062.1:6613-31395 GCF_000188195.1 Succinatimonas hippei YIT 12066 | reverse complement strand
TGGCTAAAGTTACCTTAAAACCATATCGCCAAAATGAGGCTTTTCTGCTCCCTCTTACTTTGCTTCATCCTGCGGCAATACATTGACCGGCAGAAAACGCCGGATTAAAAAAGAGCTTCTCCTCGCGGCTGTATTTATGCCCTGAAGGTCGGGATTTTAGCCGCTGATCTTTTTTGATAAAAGATAACCACATAGGGCAAAGCCAAAGTCAACTTGGCTGATTTTTGATTTTGTCAACACGGCCTAAAAATGCGCCCTAGTCACCATCTTTCTTTTACACCGTTCACTTTTTTACAAAATCAAAATATCAAAACCGTCTTTTGTCCGTTATGTTGAGGTAAATCCATCTAACGATTGAATGTAAATCTTCCTACTGCCATAATTACCAAGTGATTATCGCTTATATTCTGCAATTTCTATAAAAACGGGTATGCTATGATCGTAGATGCTCTTGTAATAAAAATAGCCTCTCTTTTTCTTATGATGTTTGCAGGTTATGTCATGGTCCGCTGCAAAGTATTACAGCCAACTGATGCCAAACCCATTTCAGAAATATCCTTATATCTTATTTTCCCCTGCGTTATTATCGTTTCTTTTCAAATTGACTACACTCAGGATATTAGAGACGGCCTAATCCTTGCTACCATTGCCGCTGTAATCATACACATAATTCTTTTAGGGATCCCTTGGATTTTTAAAAACAAACTTAATCTTGATGCAGTTGAAAAAGTAACAGTCATTTATTCAAACTCCGGAAATTTAATCATTCCGCTGATCGCCGCTACATTGGGTCCAAAATACGTAATCTACACCAGCGCCTATACCGCCGTACAAACCGTACTCTTATGGAGCCACTGCCGTTATGTATTAATGGGCGGAGGAAAAATAAATATTTTAAGAATACTTTTTAACATCAATTTGCTGGCCGTAATTATTGGCGGAATCTTATTTTTCTGCGGCATAAAGCTCTGGAGCCCAGTCTATGATGCCATGGCATCCATGGGAGTTATGATAGGACCTGCATGCATGCTGGTTACCGGCATGGTAATTGCTTCAATGAATTTAAAAAAGGTCATCCATTATCCGCGTCTGCCGTTTATTGTTGCGCTGCGGCTTATAATCATGCCGGCAATAATTCTGCCTTTTTTATGGATATTAAACAAAATCGGCAATGTACCCGATTCGGCTGCAATTCTTTTAGTTCCGTTCCTTGCAACTGCAGCTCCTTCAGCCTCAAGCATTACCCAAATGTCAATTCTTTACCATAACAACACCGAATATGCAGGACTTTTAAATATGGTAAGTACGCTTTTGTGCATCGTTACCTATCCTGCCTTTGTTTGGGTTTACGAGCTTATAATTTAAACACCATTTCATTTACTCTAAGATTAAAAACATATCAATATGAAAAGTGCACAACTTCATCCTTATGTAAAAGATCTTGCGTCCGCTCTTTCTTTGGGCTTTATAGATATCATGAATATTGAAAACAAAAACGATATCCATACCGACGATCCTGAATATGAAAATCTCATGCTTCTATCCGGATTACAAAACTATGACGAATTTATAAACAAAACAACCAAAGTTACTGGATATAAAGACGTTACTGAAATAATGTCTAACGGCGCCTTTAAGCTCACGCTTAAGAAAAATTCCCGTCATGGCTGGTGGCTGCGCAACGAAAATTTCAAAATTTCACTTTCAAGAAAAATACCGCTTAAAGAGCGCAATAAAATAAAAAATGCAATATCAAGTAATATCGTTTTAATGACAAATCTGAGTAAAAACACCTGCGATCTGTCAAAAATACCTGAATTTACCGAATTCTTCCAAAAGTACAAACCTCACAGCATCGCCGACTTTACCTTTAAGTCAGGAAGCAATAACTACGAAATCATTGAGGATAACGATCTTAGCAGCATCAAGGTTTATTCGCATAAAACACAATTTTTGATTCGCAGATTTATAGAAGAGCTGCAGGACAATGAAATACTGTTGTTAAATTTTTTCGGCATAAAATTGGATTCATTCTCCGACATCATCCAAGATGAAGACAATATATTATTAAGAACAATAGCACTTAGCTCCTGGTATGAACTTACAAATACAAATACCGTTATTTCTTTGTCAAGAAATAAATTAAGACCCATTCAAGAAAAAACTCACGATCTTGAATACCTTAAAAAACTGACTTTTTTAGATCTTAAGGAAAATTATAAAAATCAAATTTTAGAATTCCTGCCTGCGGAGGCCGAAAAAGATCCAAAAAAGGACTTTAAAGGAAATTTAAGTAAACTCTATGATATTGCAAAAACACTTGCAAGTGATAAAGATTACTACCTGTGGCAAGGCCCAGATGAAATCATAAAATTCTACGGAAAAAATCTTCCTCATCTGTTTATTAATAAAAACGGAAGACTTGATCTTAAAAATATTTATTCTTTTAAAAATAACGTACCCGGCGATGTTTCTACGGATAAGTTGTCTCTAACATGCAGTAAAGATGAAGCAATAATCAAAATTCCGGAGAATAAAACAGTAGCAGTACGCGCTCTTGACGGTCATTGTCATGAATTTTGCGACTTCCATGTTTCAGGGAATAACAATAGTCACAATCAATATTACGATTTTGACCTGAACTGCACTGTCTATCTCGACAGAATAACGATGGACTTATCGCAAATAATGTCAATAAAAGATGAAAAACAAATAGCAAAGGCTTCAGAGCCCATTCAAGCACTCTATTATACTTTCATGGTAGCCAAAGGACTTGTGCAGCGAGGCGCGTTTATTCCGCAGTTTTGCATTGGAGTTCATGATTATTATTTTTATCCTGACAGCTTTAAAATGTCGCGCTGGATCCCTGCAATAATTTTTCCTGAAATCAAATTATTGGTAAAAAAAGTCGGATCTTGTCTTCGATCCCTGCATTTAAATGAGTTTCTCAACCATAAAAACTATTACAGCTACTTATATGTTGCGGATAATCTTGAAATAGGCTGCGCATTTTTAAGCATGTTCATACATGACATGTTAAGCTACATGTGGAAAGAAAACATAGTCCATTTGACCAAATTCAACCACTACTTTATAAGTCCTCTGTTCTTAATGATTAAGAGAGCAGACTTTTGGATCACTGATAACAATATTTATGATTTGACGCGCAATCAAATTGAAAAACGAGAGCTAGGCTTTGCATCGCTTCCCGAATATTTTGCCCCGCTTTTTAGCCTGCAGAATTTCCCGGGACAACTTACTCCTGTAATAAAAATAGAAGAAGCCGCCGAAAATGACGCATATGAAGCAAAACTGCTATTTAAAGAGTTTGATGCCCAAAGTCTCTCCCAAAGCGAAAGTTCATATATTACTTATCCTGAACTGAACGCATATTTTAAAGGTACGGAAAATGCCATAAGCCGTGATTTTCTTATCTGCATCTCAAAACTTAACGCCATAAGACAAACTTTTCCTTTTATTGAAGATTTGTTAACTTCAACAGAGGGCAGTTATAATATTTCAGCTGAAGATCTCCCTCTTTTTATTTTTGAAACTGCCTTTAAACTTCAAAACCTCGGTTTTGAAGTTTTAATGACCAAATCGCTAAGTTCAATTATGCGCCCGAAAAGCCGCCTGAAGCTTAACCTTGCAAAATCATGGAACACATCGCAAGGCTTTTTCAGTTTGATTGAACTTATGAAGTTTAACTGGCAGCTGTCTATAGGCGATAAAGAAATAACCGAAAAAGATTTTAAAAAGCTTCTTTCATCAGCCGGAAAAATCATAAATTTCAAAAACAATCTTGTATATCTGACAAAAGAAGACGCCGAGAATTTAAAAGCCCAGCTTGAAAGTAAAAAGAAGCAGAGCCTAAGTCGACCTTTGCTCATTGCTGCGGCTTTAAGCGGCAAATATGAAGACGAAGACGTAATTTTCAGTACCGACCTTAAAGAAGCTCTGCAAAAAATCATGCAGGACTCGATTATTGAGATACCCCAAAACATTACCGCATCCTTGCGGCCTTACCAGGAACGTGGCTTTAATTGGTTAATGCACAATCTTAAAATGGGAATGGGATCGATCATCGCCGACGATATGGGCCTTGGTAAAACAGTACAGGTTATAACCGCACTGCAGCAGCTTAAAAACGACAATGAGCTAAACCAACAAAAAGTTTTAATTGTTGTACCGACAACCTTACTTATTAACTGGCAGCATGAATTAAATAAATTTGCCCCAGAGCTTTGCTACAAAATCATTTACGGCAGCAATAAGGATTTAACTGACGGCAGTACCGATATTTTACTTACCACCTACAGCTTTTTAGTCCATAATCAAGCTGTCTTTGAAAATTTACCGTTGCGCGTTTTAGTTATAGACGAAGCCCAAGCCATTAAAAACCACAACACTCAAGCCTCCAAGGCGTTGCGCAAAATTCAGGCAAAAAGCGTAATTGCTATGACAGGAACACCGGTAGAAAATCATTTGATGGAATATTGGTCCATTATGGATGTGGTAAATCCGGGCCTTTTAGGATCTGCTACCACCTTTAAAAACGATTTTGCTATTCCTATTGAAAAAGATCGTAATCTTGATGCGGCCAATCTTTTAAAAACCGCAGTTTCACCTTTTGTTTTGCGTCGTCTAAAAACCGATAAAAATATTATTTCGGATTTACCCGACAAATTAAGCTCTAACCAATATTGTTATCTTTCACCGATTCAAAGTGCTTTATACCAAGCCAAATTAGATGAGAGCCTTAACAAACTAAGCAGTGACGTAAAAAGCAAGATGATAAACGTCATCACGACCATAAATGCTTTAAAACAAATCTGTGACAGTCCTGCCGTTTACGACGAAGGCAACAGTCACAATAAGCCCGAAGACTCAGGAAAAAGCGTTGCGGTGCTTGATTTACTTGAAAATATCTTGGATCAAGGTAAAAAAACCATTATTTTCACGCAATACTTAAAAATGGGTTATTTACTTAAACAATACATTAAAGACAAATTTGCAATTGATGCGGACTTTTTAACCGGAGAGACTACGTTAAAAGAAAGACAAAACATGATTGATTCTTTCCAAAACGATCCGGATAAATCTATTTTAATTTTATCGTTAAAAGCAGGAGGTTCGGGAATAAACCTTACGGCAGCATCCGTAGTCATACATTTTGACCTGTGGTGGAATCCTGCCGTGGAAAACCAGGCTACCGACCGCGCTTACCGCATCGGACAAAATAAAACGGTACAAGTATATAGAATGCTATGCTCAGGCACGCTTGAGGAAAATATTGATGCAACTTTAAGCATGAAGAAAGAGCTAAATGAACTTACCGTCAAAGAAAATGAGCGCTGGCTTGGCGAATTATCATCTGATGAGCTTAAACAGCTTTTGTCACTCTCAGGCAACAACTAATCTTAACCGATGCAGAGTCACCCTACCTGCATCGGTTAAACATTGAAACAATCCAACAACCACACCTGCGCATAAACTTTACAAAAGTAACGGGACTTATTCATACACTGCTAAAAATAACTTGCAAAAAACTTTGTTCTTTATTATCATCTCTATGCTCAATGGGAGGCAGGCAGCCCTCTCGTACTTAGGCTTAGTTTAATTGGTCAGGATCGGAAGGTAGCAGCCAGGATTAGGTTTTAAGGTACCGAGAACAGGTTGTCTGTTTCCCGCCCATGAAAGATATTCATATGCCGTCGCTTACCTCATACTCATCGTCTCTTCAAGAGATCATTCTTTCAGATCAGCACTATTTAAGTAAAGCTCGCGATTTTGTAAATTTCTTACGCTTTTTAGATGAAGAGCCCAGGCAATTTTCTCCAAATTTCAGTTTAATAATAAGACCGCACGGATTCGGCATGAGTCTGGCGCTTGAATCTATGGAAGCCATGCTGATGCGTGATGATTTAATATCTGAAGGCTTCTCGGCAAAACACAGCGAAGAACTCGATATGCCTAAAGCTCCGGCTTTACGCTTATCATTAAAACATCTTAAAGCGACCAATCCCCAAGAGCTTATCGAATCTTTAATCGATATCATGCAGGTTCAGATGTGGCGCCACCATATTAAGCGCAACATCACCAACTACTCTAATCCTAAAGCCTGCTTTGCCAAGCTGCTTGAAGATCTGGAACAAAAATATCAAGACAGCATTGTCGTTTTAATTGATAATTACGAGCTGCCTTTATATCTTGCGTCTTTAATGCCCAAAAATCAGCAGGAAACGGCTATCTCCATTTACTTTGATATGCTCAATGCCATCAAACAGGCAGGACCTGCGGTTAAGTGGTGTCTATTAAGCGGTCACGCCAAATTTGCGCTTGCCAATAATATTTCAGAGGGTATTCCGCTTATAAATGACTTAAGCTTCAGCGAACGCTGCGATACTCTTTTCGGTTTCACTCTTGATGAGATATCAGAATATTTTGATCAGGATTTAAAAATTCTTGCGCCAAGACAAGGTCTGACCGTAAGTGAACTTAAACACGCATTAAATAAATGCTACGGCGGATTTGTCTTTTCAAAAAGACAAATTCCGGTCTTGTGCAGTGCATCAGTTAACCGTGCTCTTAATAATGAAGGTGCTTTATATCCTTACACTTATCATTCGGAATTTTCCTTTATAAGAGACACCTTAAAAAATGAAGATCCGGATTTAAGCTGGTTTTTCAATCGTGACGGACAGGATGCCGTATTTGAAAATTCCATAAGTCTTGAGCCGACACGCAAAGATCTTGCCGCTCTGTTACTTCAGTACGGCTTTGCATCAATTGATAAAATCACGACCGATGAGGGACCTCTTTCACTGATAACGCGTTACCGCTATAACTGTCCTAACGTTGAAATGAGAAGGATCCTGAAAATTCTGCAGGGAAAAGCATCACCAAAACTTGCTATGCAAAGAATAAACCCTCAGGTTTTTGAAGACGGTGAAGACGCTTTTGATATAGAGGAATAATAATGTCCTGTGCTTTTTTTGATATGGACGGCACCTTGGTAAACGGTGACACCAACGATCTTTTTTTCAAACATCTTTTAAGCATCAAGCTTGTTGACAACAGTTTTTTAGAGCCGATGCATGAGTTTCATCAGCTTTATTATGAAGGCAAACTTAAAATCGAAGATTTCATCGCATATGCTATAAAGCCGCTTATCGGAAAAAGCTCAAAAGAAGTATATGAGATCGTAAGACCTTGCGTATATGATTCTATATTAAAACACATTCGCAAAGGCGCACTTAAGGCAATTGAATTTCATAGAAAACGTCAAGATAAACTTATCATCGTAAGTGCGACTGTCGACTACATAATAAAACCTGTTGCCGATGCATTAAATATTGATTTTGCCATAGCAGCGCCCACCGAAAGAATTGACGATAAAATAACCGGAAAACTTTCAGGAACAGTTCCGTACCAAGACGGAAAAAGACAACGCATTATGCAGTTTCTTAAAGAAAACGATCTTAATCTTGATGATGCCTATGCCTACGGCGACAGCGTGAACGATATTGAAATGTTTAAGCTTTGCGCACATCGCTATGCCGTTAATCCTACTAAGGAGCTTCAGGAAAACGTTTATTTTAAAAAGCTTGAAACGTTAGACTGGAATTAAAATTTCTTTTCCTTTCTAAACAACACCTTTGATGCGCCGCCTGCTTCAAGCTTGCCGACATTTAATTTGGCAAATGCTTTATTGCGGGCGCTTACAGTTTGAAAAGCCGAAGTGTCATCAACTGAATAAAGTTTAATATTTTTTCGGTGCGGATAAATACGGACAATCTGGCCTAAATTAAGTCTTACCAGAGAAAAGGATTTAACGGCTCCCGTATAAAAACGCGGTTTCAAAGCCCCGCTCTCTTTATAAATAACAGCATTTTTAAGTACTGCTTTTGAGAAAAGACGCTCTATAAATTTCTGATAAAAATTTAACTCATCAAAAACGACTACGGCATAAGCCTCAGCAGTTACCGGTGCAGGATCTTTACGCAGTTTCCGTCTTAATTTCTTAAAATAAAATAAACGAATAAAGACGTATAAAAGATATAGGACACCTAAAAGATTAACAGCCACAAAATAGAAATTATTTAAGCTTATCTTAAATAATCCCGAGCAGTTAAAAAACAGCAAGAGCAGAACAATTATATAACTGCCGATACCCAATCCTTTTGCGATAACGGTATCCACCACATTGACCTCAAAGCGGATACCTGCTTTTTTAAGATAAGAAGCCAAATAAAAGTTAGGCGGCAGATTCTTGTCCGTCACTTGCTGTTTCCTTTTGTCGTTATATATTAGCGATCTTTTACTTCAAGCCAGAATTTACGCTCAAGGTCATCAAATAATACCTGAGTTTGTCCGTCTTTTTTGTAAGTTAGGTTAGAAATTACAAAAATAGCTATGCTTGAAAGGATAAACCCGGGAACAATTGAGTAAAGACCGAAGAAAGCTCCTGCTTCCCAAATTATAACAGTTGCGGCACCTACCACCATACCGGCAATAGCACCCTGCAGCGTCATTTTACGCCAGAATAGCGAAATTAAAATCGAGGGTCCGAATGAAGCTCCGAAACCTGCCCAAGCATAAGAGACAAGCTTTAAAATTCCTGAGTTAGGATCAAGTGCAATAACATAAGCAATAACGGCAACTAAAAGCAGCATCATGCGACCGCACCAAACAAGCTCGCTTTGTGAAGCATGAGGACGCATCCAACGGCGATAAAAATCTGCGGTCAAAGTAGTTGAAGCAACTAAAAGCTGACAGGAAAGCGTACTCATAATGGCAGCCAAAATTGCGGAAAGAAGAATACCTGCAATCCACGGGGTAAACAAAGTCTGAGTAACGATAATAAAAATCTGCTCAGGATTACTTACGCTGACCTCAGGATGCTTTGCCGCAAAAGCTACGCCGTAATAACCGATTAAGACAGCGCCTAAAAGGCATAAAATCATCCAGGTAATGCTGATACGGCGGGCATCACCCATTCCGCGGACACTGCCTGCAGCCATAAATCGAACCAGAATATGCGGCTGTCCCATGTAGCCAAGGCCCCATCCGACTAAAGAAAGGAATCCTACGACCGTCATGCCCTTTAAGAAATGGGATAGCTCGGGATCCTGCTGCAGGATAAGTTCATTGGCAGCCTCAAGACCACCGCAATCCATAAGCATGATAACGGGAGTTAAAAGCAACGCAAAAATCATCAATGATGCCTGAACCGTATCAGTCCAGCTAACTGCCAAAAATCCGCCGATAAACACATAGAAAATCGTTGAAACGGCACCGATTAAAAGAGCATTGCTGTAATCCATTTCAAAGGTCTGCTCAAATAAGCGTGCAGCTGATACCATGCCGGATGCGCAGTAAACAACGAAGAAAATCAAAATAATGATTGCTGCTGCAACGGCAGTAATACGGTATTTGTCACAAAAGCGTGAGGCAAGATAATCAGGAAGAGTCAGAGCATCTGACGCGTTTGCGGTAAATGAGCGCAAACGGGCTGCGACGAATTTCCAGTTGCACCAGGAGCCTACGGTAAGACCGATGGCAATCCACGCCTCACTTATTCCTGACAAAAACAAAGCACCGGGAAGGCCCATTAAAAGCCAGCCCGACATATCGGAAGCACCTGCAGACAAAGCGGTTACGACACGACCCAAACTGCGGCCGCCTAATACGTAATCATTTAAAGATGACGTCATGCGGGCTGCCACAATACCGATAATCAGCATCGCCAAAATATAGACGATGAATGTAGTAGTGGTAGTAAACATAAGATAACTTCTTTTTTAAATTTTAATCAAAGTAAACCGGATCCGAGTACCCATCTTCAGGCATGCAGACACGGCAACTTGTCATAAACGATACCAACGCAGCTTCACGCTTTTATCGCATAAGACCCATATATGATAGCACTCAAAAGGTGCATATTATGAAAATAGTAAATGCAATCTTGAATAATGCATTGAAATTTAACAATAATTTAAAGAAAATCAGCAATGCATTAAATAATGGCATTAATTTCTATATGTATAAGAGCTCATCTTTTAAAGATCAATTGTTACACTTTAACTCGAATATCTATTAAAAGCGGTATTTAACTTAGCTTTTTGCTTTGTCTATTTTGGCGCTTTTGTTACTATGTTGAGAATTTAACGACAATGAAGTTAAAACACTCACTATATATTTAGTGTCTGATGTTTATACATATAATGCGTTTTTCGCCAGCTAATATTTTGTGAATCAGACAATAATCACTTCAGACATTTCGCTAAAAGCAAAACTGCTTTGCACTTTAGGGTGGCGCATGGCCCTATGCGGCGCCGAAACGCGTCTTATTATTCAATCAGTCAGACAAATGGGTGTAGACCTCGGACTTTCTGAAGTTGATTTAGGATTATCAAGAACGGGACTTGTCGTAAAAGTACACTCAGGAACGGAATACTGCGTTGAATTTAAAGAAATAAGCGCTTTTGGCATAACATGTCTTCTCTTACTGAATTAAACCGTATATGCCTTGATGTGTCGGCAGGAAAGCTTAAAGATCCTCAAGAAATTTTTCACGCCATAGAAGCTGTTAATCCTAAACACTACAATCAAAAACTGCTTATTGTCATTGAAGCCTTAGCTGCCGGACTTTTGGCTTTTTTAAACGGAGCAACTCCTCAAGTCATGGGATGCAGTGTAGTCGGCGGGCTGCTTTTAATGATTGTCAGGTTTTCCCTGCTAAAAAGAGGATTTTTTGAAAGTTTTGCCTTTATGTGCTCTGCATTTTGCGGCAGTATTCTTGCTCTTCTGTCAGCAAAACTGTTGTTTAATCTTTCACCTGAGCAAACTTCGCTTGCTATTATGTCAACATCACTGCTTTTAGTACCGGGTTTTCCATTTATGAACGGATTTCTTGATATTTTTAAAGGATATGTTGATATGGGAATCAGCAGAATCATTCATGCCTTCGTTTTGACTTCAGCCGCAGCCATCGGACTTATAGGCACCGTGTTTATCAATTCACTGACAATTTTTGAAACACTATGATTAATACAGACAATATTACACAGATCCTTTTGGAAAGTTTGGCGGCAGGATTTATTGCTCCTGCTTTTGCTATGCTGTTTGCCGTGCCCAAACAATATTTGATTTTTATTGCATCAGGCGGCATGCTGACCAGATTCATTCGTTCGTTTCTACTTTACAGCCTTAATGTTGAAATAGTAATAGCAACCTTTGCCGCATGTGCTGTTATCTCTTTAATTTTCATTTATGTCGGACCAAAGCTCGGGGTTCCGCGTCCGGTCTTCACTGTGGCAAGCGTTATTGCACTGATCCCCGGTATGGATGCATACAATGCATTGCTGTCTCTTATCTCTTTAGTTGAAATAACCGATATCGCTCTTTTTGACACATATGTTTTTACTTTAATGCACTCTGGAGTCCGCTGTGTGGCAATTCTGCTTGCTATCGCCTTAGGAATTGCGATTCCCCCTCTCTTTTTCTATAACTACCGCAACAGACTGCGTTAAAACTAACTCAAACACAAAAGGATCGCCGAAGCGATCCTTTTTGATGCCTGCATACAAAATTACAGCAGACAGTTAAAGCTGTCGTTTAGAATCGGCAGACTCCACATATCACAGCTGTCCTTTTCAATATGGAATGAAGAAGCAAAACGCTTACGTTTCCATTGAGAACGGGCATTTAATCTAAAGTATTTGGCTACATCACTTTTTAAAAGATCGTCATCAAGATCTTTAAATCGTTCATCTGCTCTTACTTTACTGAAAATTTCTTCCGGACCTAAAAACTCCGCATTAAAGAGTCTTCTTATTTCATCAAGCAAAATATACGGCATCAGATCCTTTTCATCTTTCTGCTCTCCACCGGGACGCAGCTCAGCCGTAGGCTCCTGATCGGCAACAAAAGACAGATCTTTTATATTAAAGATATATGCGGACGGCCCCAAGTTAACGCCATGATCAGCAATTTGGCGGTTTATGCGCAAAATACGGCTTTTACCGATTCCTCCAACCGGATCAACGCCGCCTACCGTATCACCGTCCATAGTGCAATAACCCACGACGGCCTCGGATAAATTTCCGGTAGAAAGCAAGAGTTTATTTTCACGGTTGGCAAACATCCAAATACTCGGCAAACGTGAACGTGCCTGAATATTCTGCAAAGTAAGATCGTCCTTCTCCCAAGATAAAGAAGGACCGTCATTTGCTTTATCAAACAGCTTGATATATAAATCAACTGCTTTTGAAATTTCTAATTCATGATGAGTACTGCCAAGACATGCAGCTAATTTTTCGGCTGCATTACGGGTAATTTTTCCTGAACTCTTTGAGGCCTGGTAAACGGTAGTTAAGACTTTAGGCATTACTTCCGTTTTAATATAAGTCTCATGATCTCCTTCAACATCCTTAACATCAATATTTAAAGAACGCAGGATCTCAACATACTTTTTATCTCCCAAATGTTCAAGAGCCAAAGCCTGCCCTACTGCAACTGATACTGCGCACAAGGCAGAGTCTGCACCTCCGGACAACGACAAGGCAAATCCTTTGCTTCTGGTTTTGAGCATCCAGTCAAAAAGACCTAAGGAAATTGCTTTTACAATCAAATCATTTTCATCTTCATCAGGAGCAATGCCGCACTTTTCACAGACAATATTTTCTCGCTTAAAGCTAAAAGGAGAATTTTTAGCTATTAATTTACCTTTTTGAGCGATAATTCCCTGACCGTCATAAACTAAAGTACCGCTTTCACAGCCTAAAAGATTAGTCTTTACAACAATAGCATTAATATCACGGGAAAGATTTAAAGCTTGGTTAAGATTTGACTCAAGAGAGCCAAGCTCAAACGGAGTAGCATTAGGGATCACAACCACATCGCAATCAGTAAATCCGACGGGCCAGTCATCATAAGCCACGCCTAGAGTGAAGCCGCGGCAATTTATGCTTCGTGATGCCACATAAAATGTTTTACCCTCAATAGTGCAGGAAACATCTTCTGTTGTGTTTGCAAAATAACGGTATGAATCATCAAGAGGATTATCATATTTATAAAGGTATTTGACGGTTAACCCTAAAATTTCACCGCGGCGAATAACGGCATAAGCGTTATAAATACGACCGTTGTCGGCAAGCAGAGGCAAACCTAAGCCTACTACCGCCCCTGCCGGCAATTCTTTAGTTAATGCAACAAGACAATCCTGACATTTACGCACAAAAGCAGGGATTTTAAATAAGTGAGCACATCCTGCACCGCTTAATACCAGCTCAGGAAACAGTACAACTCCGCAGCCGTGATCAACTGCAAGTTCCACTGCTTTTATTATTTTGGTCTTATTTCCGGCCAAATCCATTGGTATAGTGTTGATTTGACCTGCAGATAAATTAGTTAATAAGGACATAACAAACTCGCAAACAGAAAATTTACTGCATATATTTTAATGCGAATCTTTGAATTATGTACGTACTAGTCTAAAATGAGGCAACTTTGAGGTTTTTAGAATGCTTCCAGAAAAACAACAGCTTCACAAATACGTTATTACTGAAGGTCACAGCAAAACTTTAGGCGCCACCATTGAAAAAGACGGCGTTAATTTCGCTGTATGGTGTCCTGCGGCAAGTATTATTGAACTACTGCTGTTTAAAGACATTGACGACTGTGAACCGGATATTATTACCCTTGCTTCACCATTATTTCGTTCTACATATTATTGGCATGTTAAAGTCAAAGGCATAAAAGCAGGTCAAATTTATGCATGGCGCATTAAAGAAGCACTAAGAACGTACAAATTTGCACAATCACATGTAGAGCTTGGCAAAGTACTTTTGGATCCTTATGGAAAAAGAGTTCTTTTCCCTAAAGCTTATCGCCGTTTTCAAACCGACGATCCTCAGGAAAATTTAAAGATTTCTGCCAAAAGCGCAGTTGTAGATCTTGATGACTATGATTGGGAGCTTGACGTATCTCCGCGCCATCCTTTAAACCGTACCATTATCTATGAGATGCATGTTAAAGGTTTTACCGCTCACCAAAGTTCCAATCTGCCCCCGCAATTGCGCGGAACATACCGAGGACTAATCGAAAAAATACCTTATCTTGTAGATTTAGGCATTACCGCAGTAGAATTTCTGCCTATTTTCCAATATGACAGCGATGATGCACTTCCGGGCAAGAAAAATTATTGGGGCTATTGTCCGATGGCTTTTTTTGCACCGCACGAAGCTTATGCTCAAGATAAATCACTGATGGGCCCTCTAAATGAATTCAGAGATCTTGTAAAAGCACTGCACCGCAACGGTATAGAAGTAATTCTCGATGTGGTATACAACCACACATCAGAAGGCGATCAAAACGGCCCTGTTTATTGCTTTAAAGGTTTTGACAAGCAAAGCTACTACATTATTGACGGTCACGGTAATTACGGAAACTACTCAGGATGCGGCAATACTTTTAATGCCAACAATTCCGTTGTTCGAAATTTAATCATAGATTCGTTGATTTTCTGGAAAGAAGAGATGCATATCGACGGTTTCCGTTTCGATTTAGCCTCAATTCTGTCCCGTGACGAGCAGGGAAGACCTATCGCCAACGCTCCTACATTGCTTGATATCGACATTAACCCGCGTCTTGCCGATACTAAAATTATCGCTGAACCTTGGGATGCGGGCGGCTTATATCAAGTCGGAAATATCGCCGGATCAAAATGGCGCGAATGGAACGGAAAATTCCGCGACACCGTACGAGCATTTATGCGCGGAGATCCTGGCAACATCAAAGACTTTGTCACTAAACTTTTAGGCTCGCCTGATATTTACAATGAGAAAATCATAGATCCGCAAAAGAGTGTCAATTTTATTACCTGTCATGACGGCTTTACGCTTTGGGATCTGGTAGCTTACAGCCATAAACATAATGAAGCCAACGGTGAAAACGGCCGTGACGGATGCAATAACAACTACTCTGCAAATTACGGAGTTGAAGGTGAAAGTGACGATACCGGTCTTAATGAATTAAGATTAAGACAGGCAAAAAATATGATGGCATTGACCCTAATTTCTTTAGGTACATCAATGATTACCATGGGCGATGAGGTGCTGCGTACGCAACGGGGCAATAACAATGCCTACTGCCAAGATAATGATACCAGCTACATGAATTGGAATTTCACCGAGCACCAGCTTGAAATGCATAATTTCACGCGCCGCCTAATTCATTATCGCACCATTCGAACCAAGCACCGCAGCCGCAACAACGGCCCGCAAATAAAGATGCTTGACAGCGTACTGCGCAGTACCAAGCTGCAATGGCACGGCGTAAAGCCCTATCAGCCGGATTGGTCGGATCATTCGCATTCAATCGGACTTATTTACTACTGGGGTACATATAACGTATTTACCTATATTTTTGTAAATGCTTATTGGCAGGATCTTGAAGTTGAACTGCCGCCTGTCCCAGGATACGTAAATCGTCACTGGTATCGACTTATTGATACCTCACTACCTGCGCCTAATGAAATAAAGTCATTCTTAACAAATGACAAACATAGTGCCGGTGAAATAATGAAGATAAAAGCGCGATCTATCGTGATGATGATTAGCTCCGCTTTCTAAAACTAAGCCGATCTTAAAACGATCGGCTGAATTTTTATTTTCTCTTTACAACTTAAGCTTAAATATTTCTTCAAGCCGTAAATGAAGAATTATCCGCCATAAAAGCTGACGGAACGCAGCTCAAAATCTACGAAAAAAAATACGGCGATATTTTTCCGGAACAAAAACCGGATCGCTTTCTTACTCTCGAGCCAAAGCTTCTATAGGATTTAAGCGTGCGGCAGATCTTGCCGGCATAAAGCCGAAGCCGATACCGATTGCAGATGACGTCAGCACTGCTGCAATAATTGAATCCAACGAGAAAGACATTGTTATGCTTTCGCTTAAGCTTGACAGTAATTGACCTACGCCAAAAGACATAATAACTCCTATAGCGCCTCCCAACAGGCAGACCATTACCGCCTCAATCAAAAACTGCGCCATAATATCGCTTTGTCTTGCCCCCACGGCCATGCGAATTCCGATTTCACGCGTCCGTTCGGTTACAGACACAAGCATGATATTCATAACGCCGATTCCTCCTACCACAAGAGAAATTACCGCTATAGCTGAAATCAGCAAAGTGAAAGTCAATGTCGTAGAGGTAATGGACTTCATGATAGTATCAGAAGACTGAATAAAGAAGTCCTGACGTCCGTGACGGGAAATCAGCAAATTAATAATGCTGCGTTCAGCAACTGCAGTTGAGAACCCGTCTTGAATGCGAACCACGATAGATGATAGATAATTTTGTTTATAAAGCCTCGACATTACCGATGTATACGGCATATATACATACAGATTTTCAGAGCGCATAAAAGGTGAATCGATGATATCCAATACACCTACAATCATAACCGGCATACTGTTGACTAAAATAGTCTGACCGATCGGATCTGACGATCCGAAAAAATTTTCAGCCGTATTATGATCAACTACACAGACCTGCGAATAATTTTTGGTCTCAGCTTCGGTAAAAAGTCGTCCTTGCGCCGTAGTGTATCCGTAAACTCTAAATAAATCAGGAGAAACGCCGTATACGGTACCGTTAAATTCCAAGTTTGAATGGCGAATTAAAACCGAGCTTTGAATAGATGCAGACACCGAATCCACAAAAGGCTGACCGTCCAGGGCATTTAAATCACGCGGCGTCAGCGTTCTTACTCTTGCCGAACGCACATCACCCATACGCTCGCCGGGATAAACCGTAATCGTGTTTGTGCCTAAAGACGAAATGTTTTCAATTACCTTTTCACTTGCGCCTCTGGCAAGTGCAACTACGCTTACTACAGCCATAATGCCGATAATAATGCCGAGCATGGTCAAAAGAGTACGCATACGATTGGCTATCATGGCGCGTACAGCCATGATAAAAGCTTCTTTAAAGCGATCATACTGTGAAGAAAGCGTATGCGACCAACGATTATTGATCTTAATACCATCCGCCTGCTTGCCGGTATTATCTTCATTAGCTTCATTAATAGTATCGGATTTAATCGCACCGTCTTCGATGGCGATCACTCTCCTTGCAATAGAAGCAACTTTAGGATCGTGCGTAACAATAATAACCGTATGACCTTTTGCATTAAGATCTTTTAAGATCTTCATCACCTCGGCTCCGCTTTTTGTATCAAGCGCACCGGTAGGCTCATCAGCGAGAATAATTTGACCGCCATTCATCAAAGCTCTGGCAATTGATACGCGCTGCTGCTGTCCGCCGGATAATTGAGAAGGCTGATAATCAACGCGGTGATCAAGTCCCAAAGCCTTTAACAATTCAAGAGAGCGCTGTACACGCTTTTGATGATTAACTCCGGCATAAATTGCCGGCACTTGAACATTTTCACCGGCATTTAAATGACCTAAAAGGTGGTAGCGCTGAAAAATAAAGCCGAAAAAATCGCGTCTTAAAGTCGCCAGCTCATCAGGTGACAGGTCTATGGTATCCTGTCCCTTGACCTTGTAACTTCCCGAAGTCGGAGTATCAAGACAGCCGATAATATTCATCAAGGTGGATTTCCCCGATCCCGACGGACCGATAATTGCCACCATTTCTCCTTGTTTGACAGTAAGATTGATGCCGTGCAGGATTTCAACCTCACTACCGCCGGACATAAAAGAACGCCGGACATCTTTTAGTTCTAATAAAACTTCAGCATTCATTGTTATATCCTCGGACGGGGACCGCGCATGTTAGACATTGCTTCAGCCTCAGCTGTTGCTACATCATCGCCTATAATGATGCGATCGTTTTCTCCAATACCTGATATAACCTCAATATATTGCTCATCACGAATTCCTGTCTTAATCGGCTGTTTCACAATTTGATTTTGCTTATCCAGTAAATACAGCACCGCATTACCAGCAAAATCATCATCACGAATTGCCGTAAGCGGAACAGATAAAACATTATCTTTTTCATCAATAGTGATATTGACTTCTGCCGTCATATCAATACGTAAAAGACCGTCGCTGTTATCGATATCAAGCTGGGCGTTATAATAAATAGCTTCGGTTGATGAAGAAGACGAAGATGATGATGTTTCATTCTCTGCACTTTTAGGTGCCGGATCTATTGACGCAAGAACGGTTTTAAACTCGCGATTCGGCAAACCTAAAATAGTAAAGGTACAATCCATTCCCGGTTTTACTTTTACCACGTCAGCTTCTGAAATTTCCGTTTCAACAGTCATTACGTCAAGTTTTGCCAATTTTAAAATTGTAGGAGTCGTCTGATTGGCGTTGACGGTCTGACCTTCTTCAACCGGAATTGCGTACACGGTTCCGTCCATAGGAGCGGTGATCTTTGTATATCCTAAATTAGTTTCAGCATCTGATACGGAAATTTCAGCCTGTTCATATTGTGCTTTTAAAGCGTCAAGATCGGCAAGAGCCATCTTATAACTGGCAGTTGCAGCTTCAGCCTCCTGCTTGGAAGTTGCTGCATTTTTCAAAAGCTTTGCCTGACGATCATTTTCCAGCTTTAACTTGGTGATTTCAGCTTGCTTTGAGCGGATCTGCGCATCTAAAAGCTTTAATTGGGCTTTTGCCGTCTTCAAATCATTCTGCTGAATTTCAGGATCAATTTCACACAACAAATCCCCTTTCTTTACTACATCACCCGTGTTAACGTAAAGTTTTTTAATTTGCCCTGAAACCTGAGCACCGACATCAACTTCTATTTTTCCTGCCAAAGTACCGGAAGCGAAGACTCTTGACTTTATATCGCGTGTTGCGGCATTAACCGTCATATATGTAGGTGTTTGCGGGGCAAAATAGTCGTATGCAAAATACGCAATGCCTGCAAGCGGAATTAAAAACAAAACTGCTTTGACAAGCTTTTTTTTATTTGCCATAAATGACCTCAACAAACTAAACTTATACGTTTTTTTATGATTATGTTACGATGGCATTAGCAAAAACTTAGGAACACGACATGCACCAGATTATTTTGCATCCTCAAAGAGAAAAATCATTATTGAGGCACCATCCGTGGATTTTCTCAAAAGCTGTGGCTTACGCCGATAAAGATATTAAACCGGGAGAGCTTGTCAAAGTTTTAAACTCTGACAAAACCTTCATAGCGCAAGGTCACTTCTCTCCGCATTCACAAATCCGGGTAAGAGTTATTTCATTTAATGAAAAAGACGTTATTGACAAAATTTTTATAAAAAACCGTATTCAAGCAGCCGTGAATTTACGTCAACGCTTAATTGACGCAGGCAATGACGGCGTACGCATTGTGGCTGCAGAAGGTGATTTTCTGCCCGGACTCATTATTGATAAATATAATAATTACCTATCAATTTCCATTTCTTCATACGGAATGGAAAATTTGCGTAACGAAATAATAACATCACTTCAGGAAATTTTCCCGACTTGCTCTATTTACGAGCGATCAGATACAGCTTCACGTCTTAAAGAAGGTCTCAAAGAGCGCTGCGGTGTAATTACAGGCGAGCTTCCTCCCGATATTTTATATGTAAGAGAAGGAAACAGCGTTTTCATCCCTATTGATATAAAAAACGGTCATAAAACCGGAGGATATCTTGATCAAAGAAAAAGCCGCATACGCGTAGGAGAATTATCCAAAGGCTGTAAAGTACTAAACTGTTTTTCTTATACCGGCGGTTTTGGTTTATGGGCCCTAAAGGGCGGGGCAATAAGAGTGGAAAACGTTGATATCTCAGCGCATGCCTTAGATTTAGCCAAACAAGGTGTTGTATTCAATCATCTTGATCCCGGTCGCTGCCGCTTTATACGGGAAGACGTATTTAAATTTCTCCGCGATAAAGTTGAAGCCGGAGAACAATATGATTTGGTTATCTTGGATCCGCCTAAGTTTATTGACGGAACATCTAATCTTAAAAAAGGCTGTCGCGGCTATCAAGACATAAATCGTCTTGGTTTGTTACTTACCAAAAAAGGCGGACGCCTTTTAACGTTCTCCTGCTCTGGACTTATGGATTTGAATTTATTTCAAAAAATCGTTGCCGATGCAGCCCTTGACGCAAAAGTTAATGCTCAGCTTTTAAATGTACTGCGCCAAGATGAAGATCATGTAATCGCTTTGCCTTGTCCTGAAAGCTTTTATTTAAAAGGTCTTGAGGTTGCAGTTAACTAGGAGATGTCATGTTAAAAATAGCTACGATACCGACAACGGCTTTTGCACAAAACACACGTATTATTGCAGATGAAAACAAGCATATTGCCGTTGTTTCAGATCCGGGCGGCAACGCTTCTGATCTTTATAAGATACTAAATACTCACGAATTGACATTAAAAGTTATAATCCTTACTCACGGGCATCTTGATCACGTAGGCGGAGCAGCTGAACTTTCAAGACTTACCGGAGCTAAAATAATCGGTCCTTCTAATGAGGATTCCTTTTTAATCGAATCGTTAAATTCACAGGCAGAACTGTTCGGTTTGTCATCAAGCGGCGATTTCACTCCTTCATACGTTAAAGACAATGATGTTCTTAAGCTTTTTGATGACTATGAATTTAAAGTTATAACAACGCCCGGTCATACTCCCGGCGGTGTCTGCTATTTCTGTGAAAAAGCCGGCTTTCTGCTTGCCGGCGACAGTCTGTTTGCCGGATCCATAGGAAGATGCGATTTTCCGCGCAGCAACATGGATGATTTACTGACTTCATTAAAAGAGAAAATTCTAATCTTACCTGATGATACTAAAGTTTTGTCAGGGCACGGACCGGACACCACAATAGGACGTGAGAAAACGGATAATCCCTATTTAAACGGCGAATTTTACTAATTGAGCAAAATACCGCAAATTATGTAACAGCTTTTTACTTCATCGGAAATTTTTCAAGGGGCGGCAGGCCCAAGCGCTTACGCTCCTGATTTAATAAATTCTCCTCTTCATCCTCTATATCAATTCGTAAAAAATATCCTTTTTCAGTTAATGCTTTAGAAAGCTCTTCATGAGTAACTTTTACTAAAGTACATTTTTTAGACAAAGCAAACATTAAAACAAACTTAGGAGCTCCGAAAGCATCTAACAATCCTGACGGAACGTCAGCAAAAGCGTCTTTTCTTGCCAAATATAAAAACATATTATTTTTTTTTAGGCTTTTATATACGAAAACCAGCTGATCACCCATAAGAACACCCTTTAAATAACAAAAAACATAATCACGTTGCGATACTAGCAATCATGTCATGAAAGTACAAGTCTTACTTTAAGAAAGGCATTTTTATAAAGCAAAGGCAAACCTCTATGTACAAAATAATCTAAAATTTAAATATTTAAACGTACTATGCTAAAATCACAATGTTAAAAACTACCGGTATTAAATATGAGTGAATTAAATAAAGATTTGAATTTAGCGGCACAACCTACCGGTAGTGTTGCCCGCAGCAATTACACTTTAAATACCGTAGCGATAAGTGATGTAAAACCTGAAAATCTTGATTCAATTTTATTGAATAAAATCGATCCGCAACGTGAAGTATTTTACGGTTCTCCTTTAGTTCTTGATATCTCTGCTGTAAATAATTTACAAGATCTTGATTTTGAACGCTTAAAAAGCGTTTGTGCAGCTCACGGTACTTTTTTAATAGGCGTAAGCGGAATAACCAGTGAAGATAATCATAACTTTTTGGTAAGACGCAACATTCCTGTCGTAAATACCAACCGTTTTGCGCGCATTCGTGAAGAAAATTTCAAACCGCGCATCGTTACTCAAACTCTTGAAGTCAAAGTACCTGTTAAAGTACCCGTACCGTATGAAGTAAAAGTTCCGGTAGAGGTAAAGACATCAGTACCACTTAAAGTCATCGCTCGCCCTATTCACTCAGGAGAGACCGTAACCGCTCTTGACAACTCCATCATAATCTTCGGTTCTATCGGATCAGGAGCCCGCATTATAGCCTCCCATAACGTCATAGTCATAGGAGACATCCGCGGCGGTGAAATCTATGCCGGAAATCCTAAGAGCACTCAAGATCCCGGTTTTACCGACGCTTTTATTTATTCTTCAGGAGTTTTCACTCCATCGTGTCTTGCAATAGCCGGCAACTATCAAACGGCTGAAGATATGGATCAGGATTCTTTAGTCAAGACCCTAATCGGTCGCGACGTAACAGTTGCAGTACGCCTTGAAGGCCGATCTCTGCATTATTTTAAAGGAAAAGAATTTTTACCTAAAAATTCCTCTAAGTTTTAGCAAGGAAAAAACAAGATGTCAGAAATTAAAAATGAAGTAGAAAAAACTAACGAAGAAGTAAAAGATCTTGCTTCTACCGTTAAAGATGAAACTGCAGCCGCGGAAGTTACCACAGAAGACAAAGCTGCAGAAGAGGAAGAAGTTAAAGCTGCTGAACAAACAGCAGAAAAGACCGATACTGAAAAGAAATCAGGTCCGGATCTTGAACCTTTTAACTGCCGTATTATCGTCGTTACTTCAGGAAAAGGCGGTGTCGGTAAAACTACTTCATCTGCCGCAATTGCAACCGGTCTTGCGCTTAAAGGACATAAAACCGCTGTAATAGATTTTGACGTAGGTCTTCGTAACCTTGACCTTGTTATGGGGTGTGAAAGACGCGTTGTTTACGACTTAATCAATGTCGTACATAAAGAAGCACGTTTAAATCAGGCATTAATTAAAGATCGCCATGTTGACAATCTCTATATTCTCCCAGCCTCTCAAACTAAAGATAAAGACGCTTTGACCTTAGAAGGTGTCGGTGAAGTTTTGCGCGGTTTAGATAATGCCGGATTTGAATACGTAGTTTGTGACAGCCCTGCAGGTATTGAAGCCGGTGCTTTGATGGCTCTATATTATGCCGACGAAGCAGTCGTTACTACCAATCCTGAAGTTTCATCCGTACGCGATAGTGACCGCATCATCGGAATTTTAAATTCAAAATCTCGTCGTGCTGTACTTGATTGGGAGCCTGTAACCTCACGTTTGTTGTTAACCCGTTATGTTCCAGGACGCGTCACCAAAAACGAAATGCTTTCTGTAGAAGATGTACAAGAGCTTTTGACTATTCCGCTTTTAGGCGTAATTCCCGAGTCTCCTGACGTATTAAAAGCATCAAATGCCGGTAATTCAATTATTTTGAACAAAGAATCCGATGCCGGTAAAGCATATGAGGACGCTGTTGAAAGACTGCTTGGCAATGAAGTGGAGCTGCGCTTTACTACCGAGAAAAAAGGATTCTTCAGCAAACTCTTTAAGAGATAAGCGGAGGTTAATATGTCACTTATAAATCTGATTTCAGAAGCAATCTTCGGTAAGGACAAAAAAGAAAAAACCGCCCGTGAATCCGCAAAAGAACGTCTGCATCTTGTTTTAGTTAATGACAGAGCAGGACAAATTGCTCCCGATTTTATGCCGAAAATGCGTCAGGAGCTTTTAGAGGTATTAAAAAAATATCTGCCTATTGCAGATGACGACGATGTTGAATTTAATTTTGCCCGCAAAGAAAATACCGATATTATGGAAATGTCGGTGTCTCTTGAAAAAACTGACGAGAAAAAAAACATAGAGTAAAAAAGGAAAATTTACTTACATAATGAATGAAGGACTAAGTTTCAGCGAAGCGATCAAAACCTGTTACCAAAAAATTTTTATTATAAACACACGCGCATGCCGCAGTGAATTTTGGTACTTTGTTATTTTCGCTTTCGTTGCACACTTAGTCTTATCTTTTTGTACTGTTTTTCCTATAATCGGTGAGCTTATCGGCAGTCTGGGCTCACTTATTATAATAATTCCTTTCATTACAGTCTCTATAAGACGCATGCACGATCTTGACAAATCCGGATTATGGCTTTTGTTGCCTGCTTTATTAATTACTCTTGCCTTATTTCTTATTTTATATGGAGCGTTTGCTACCGCCGGGATCTTATTCTTTTTAGGGATCGTCTTAACTCTTGCGTCGGCAGTAAGTGTTATCCTTCTAGCTTTACTTCTGGCCCACCCCGGAACTCCGGGACAAAACCGTTTCGGCCCTGATCCTTTCCAGCATAAAATTCCTTTTAGTTTTAAACCATGGGAATAACCAACTATTCTTATACAGGTATCCTCTATAACTAATGTCTATACTATACTTACGATGCTTCATAAGGATCACTTCTTAATTTAACCGCTAAAGTCGGTTGGTTTTAGCAAAAGCATGGATCCCAGATTCAGAAACATTAATTAGGCAACTTAACGTTCTCCCCGGTCTAAAGACCGAAGTCCTACCGCTAAACAACAATACTGCTATGGTTGTAAGCTTCGGTGGGTTCCTGCTGCCGACTTTGTGAGATTCGCTTGACAGGCCATCCGGGAAAGTCCTGCCCTTTAAAAAACTTTTTAAACACCTCATATAAGTCCATGACTTTCTGCTGCAGGATCTGACTGTGACAATAGTCTTTTAAAAAAGGATGTTCTTCCTTTAATTTCTTTAACGCGTAATTGAATGTGTATTGATTAATAATCGGTTTAGCTCTGTCTTCCTCAAAACTTAATGCATCTCCCCAACACGGCTTTGATTCCACCACCTCTTCAAGATACTCTAAATATTCTTCTTTTATGCAAAAAAACTGTTATTTAGCATACCCGTCATTGCTCTTACAATCTACATGTTCATTTAGTGTTGACTTTGACGGTGAAGATAACCGTGTTCATCCGGTGATTCTCTACCCGCCGCA